>CAVCYJ010000098.1:0-10070 GCA_963605995.1 Holdemanella biformis
CAAGTTTGACTCATAAAAATGAGTCAGACTTGGAATAACTTTGATTTAGAAATCAGCTTGTCGGTACACTAGTCGGATTGAACTAATATCTATTATCGGACAGAGTACATTATATATTTTATGCGTGCATCTGTTTGAACTAGATACATTTAGCACTAATATACATCCGAGATTTTGTCGGCTATTATTCAGATTATGTTTTGATATTTTCTTTGGGGTAATTATACAGTGTTCTGTAAGGAAAATTAAATTATCAGAGAGTATTCACTCAATCTTAAAAACAAGGGATAGATAAAATATTTGTGAATACTGATCGATCGGAAAATACTTTTGGGAAAGCAGGTTATTTTATGGCTTGACATTATAGAAGGGTTCACTAAACTGATATGAAACAAAAATCTTTAAAATTAAATTTTATAATGAATGCAATTTTAACAATGTCGCAATTCATATTTCCATTAATTACCTTTCCTTATGTGTCGCGAATTTTGTTGCCTGAAGGGACTGGAAAAGTTTCGTTTGCAACCTCAGTGGTATCATATTTTACAATGTTTGCGCAATTAGGTATTCCGACTTATGGAATTCGTGCTTGTGCAAAAATTCGGGATGATAAGGAAAAACTTACGAAAACAGTACAGGAACTTTTTATTATTAATTTAATAATGAGTTTAATTGCATATATTGTATTGTTTTTTGCAATCATCCTTGTTCCAAGATTGCAACAAGATAAGTCATTATTCTTGATTGTCAGTTTAACAATTCTATTCAATGCAATTGGAATGGAATGGCTTTATAAGGCATTAGAACAATACGTTTATATAACGGTTAGATCTATTATATTTAAATTTATTGCTTTAATAGCGATGTTCGCACTGATTCATCAAAAAAGTGATTATATATTGTATGGGGGTATTTCGATATTAGCAGCATCTGCTTCTAATGTTTTTAATTTTTTTCATGTGCATAAATATATTTCTCTTAAGCCGATAGGAAACTACAATTTCAAACAACATTTTAAGGCTGTTGCAGTATTTTTTGCAATGTCGTGTGCAACGACAATTTATACTCATTTGGATACAGTGATGCTCGGTTTTATGACATCAGATGCGGATGTTGGTTATTATAATGCTGCTGTAAAAATTAAGACTATTCTGGTTAGTATTGTAACATCTCTTGGTGTAGTTTTATTGCCGAGAGCGTCATATTATGTTGAGCATAATATGATAGATGAATTCTATCGCATTACAAAAAAAGCAATCAATTTTGTGTTCCTTATTGCTATGCCAATGATGATATATTTCATTCTGTTTGCAAAGGAAGGAATTTTCTTTTTATCTGGATCTGCGTATGCTGGTTCAATTATCCCAATGCAGATCATTATGCCAACATTGCTGCTGATAGGACTTACCAATATTATGGGAATTCAAATGCTGGTGCCATTGGGAAGGGAAAGGACAGTTTTATATTCGGAAATTGCAGGGGTTATAGTGGATGTTATATTGAATGCAATACTAATTCCAAGGTATGCATCTGTGGGAGCTGCGATAGGAACATTGGTCGCAGAAACAGCGGTTTTGATAGTACAGTATATTGCATTAAGAAATGAAGTTAAAGATGCATATAAATATGTTCATTATGGTTCCTTATTACTTGCATTAGTTGTAGCAAGCATACTAGCCGTGTTAGTAAAATACTTATCTATAGGAAATTTCATAATGCTATGCATATCCGCTGTTGTGTTTTTTTGCATATACTTTGGAATTTTGACTGTCATGAAAGAACCACTGGTGATTGATATAGAGAATCAATTATTGGAAAAAATTAAACATAACATGTAAGGGGAAAAGAATATGTATAACTATTTGGTAGTAGGTTCTGGACTTTATGGAGCCATCTTTGCGCACGAAGCTAAAGCTCACGGAAAATCTGTTTTAGTAGTAGACAAGCGCCCCAACATTGCGGGTAACATCTATACCGAAAATATCGAAGGCATTAATGTTCATAAATATGGTGCTCACATTTTCCATACCAATAATAATAAGGTTTGGAACTACATCACGCGATTTGCAGAAATCAACCGATTTACTAACTCGCCTGTGGCAAATTACAAGGGCGAGCTGTATTCTTTACCTTTCAATATGTATACCTTTAATAAGATGTGGGGAGTTGTAACACCGGATGAAGCTGCCTCTAAAATTGCGGAGCAGCGCAAGGAGATTACCGCTGAACCGCAGAATCTTGAAGAGCAGGCCATCTCCTTAGTGGGGCGCGACATCTATGAGAAGCTCATCAAGGGCTATACTGAAAAACAGTGGGGTCGCGATTGCAAGGATTTGCCTGCATTCATTATCAAGCGCCTGCCCGTGCGCCTGACTTTTGATAACAATTACTTCAATGCTCTGTACCAGGGCATTCCCATCGGTGGTTACACAAAGATGATTGCAAACATGCTGGACGGTATCGAGGTTCGACTGAACACTGATTATCTGGAGAATAAAGCCGAACTGGACGCGCTGGCCGACAAGGTCGTCTACACGGGTCCTATTGATGCCTACTTTGATTACAAGCTGGGTACGTTGGAATACCGTTCTGTTCGCTTTGAAACAGAAACTTTGGACAAGCCAAACTTCCAAGGCAATGCCGCAGTGAACTATACCGACCGCGAAACTCCGTGGACTCGTATCATTGAGCATAAATGGTTTGAGTTTGGCAAGGATGAGAATGGCAACGATCTGCCAAAGACAATCATCAGCCGTGAATATAGCAGCGAGTGGAAACCTGGAGATGAACCGTATTATCCGGTTAATGATGTTAAGAATAGCTTACTTTATTCTGAGTATAAGAAGCTGGCAGATGCAGAAGAACAAGTGATCTTTGGTGGTCGCCTTGGCGAGTATAAGTACTATGATATGGATCAGGTAATTGCGGCTGTGTTGGATAAATGTGAAAAAGAACTATTGTAAAACTAATGAGGAAAGCGATGTGTTAGCACAGTTGCCAGAAAAAATATAAGGAGAAATCCATGGGTTTACGTTAAAATGGTTTCATGATAGCATTATTTTTGTAAATGAGAATTTCTGGAACTTTTTTCTTGGTGAGTGGAGGCGCGAAAATGACGGGAAAGAAAAAATTACCAATTGGAATAGAAAGTTTTGAAGAAATTCAAAAAGAAGGATTCTATTGTTTCGGTAAAATTGTAAGGTAGTGCTGGGATGATTTTTGTATTATAGCAGAGAGGCGGATATTTAAAGAAAAGCCAGAAAAAGTTCGAAAAATCAATGGTGTAGGGCTTGGCATTATGTAGAAGGAGTGAAAACCAAATGTCAAAACATGGAATTTACGACATCCACTGCCACATCGTCCCGGGTGTGGACGATGGGGCGGTGGATATAGAGGAAACAAAAAAGCTGCTTTTGATGGAATATGAGCAGGGAGTGCGTAAGATTATTGCAACCCCCCATTTCCGTTTCCGGATGTTTGAGACACCTCTGGAGAAGGTCAGGGAGCAGTTTCGGCTGGTGGAGAAGGCAGCGGCAGAGATCGCACCGGATCTGGAAGTGTATCTGGGGTGTGAGTTGCACTCTACTATGGAGATGCTGCCGATGCTCAGGGAGGAGAAAGTACTGACCATGGCGGGTTCCCGTTATGTACTGGTGGAGTTTTCGCATAATTCAGAGGAGAGTTACATTCGTGAGAGACTGAGTGCCCTGCTTTCCGGAGGGTATAAGCCGATCGTTGCACATATTGAGCGTTATGAGGCAACGCGCACGGATCTGGGATTCGTGGAAGAACTGGTAAGCATGGGGGCATTTATGCAGATCAATGCGGACAGTATTGTCGGAGTGGATGGTTTCTTTACCCGACGTTATTGTGATAAGGCAATGAAATATGGTCTGATTCATTTCGTTTGTTCCGACTGTCATGATACTGCGAAACGCATTTCGAGGATTGGAGAAGCCTACAGTCTGATTGCCAGAAAGTTGGGACAGGAATACGCTGATGAGCTTTTCATCCATAATCCTGAGGAAATACTGAAGAGGAAAATTCACACAGGGAAGCTCTGATGAGTGAGGCTGTGTCAATATATATACAAAATAAAGAAAGAAAAGGAAGATATCAGATGTTAGATAATTTGAACAGCAAGGTTGAGAGTAGCAGAGTGCAGGCGCTTGATATCCAGGAGGATGAAGTCGAGATTGATCTGCTGGATATCCTGCGTGCGCTCAGGAAGCGGATATTGCTGGTATTAATGGTGGCACTGATCGGGGGATGTGCCGGGGCTGCGTGTACGCAGTTTCTGATGACACCAATCTACAGTTCGACATCCAGTATGCTTGTACTCTCAAAAGAGACAATTCTTACATCCCTGGCAGACCTGCAGCTGGGAGCCAGCCTGACCAGTGACTATACAGTACTGATCACCAGCACTCCGGTATTAGAGCAGGTCATTAAAAACCTGGATCTGGACATGAAAGCAGAGGAACTGAAGAAGAAGGTGACAATCAACAATCCTGCAGATACCCGTATTCTTGAGATTACAGTTGATAATCAGGATCCTGCGATGGCAAAGAAGATTGTGGATGAGATTGCCAGTGTTTCTTCCTCCTATATCGGGGACAAGATGGAGGTTATCCCGCCTAAGATCATCGAGAACGGTAAGATTGCTACGGAGAGGACGTCTCCGAGTATGGTTAAGAATGTCGTGATCAGTTTCCTGATCGGTTTCCTTGCGTGTGCGGCTGTTGTGGTTGTACATGCGGTGATGGATGATACGGTCAAAACAGAGGGAGATATCGAAAAGTATCTCGGAGTGACAGTTCTTGCCAGAGTTCCTGACCGTAAGGATTATGTAAATATGAAAAATAAAAAATCGAAGGATCATCGGAAACGTAAATAGGAGGAAGGAGGAATCCAGATAATGAAGAAACTCAGTTTAACAGATAAAAGAAAGCAGGATTATTTTTATAGTGAGGCAATCAAGACTCTGCGTACAAACATTCAATTGTCCGGACAGAGTATAAAGACGATTCTGATCACGAGCTGTTATCCGAATGAAGGGAAGAGTGATGTCGTGCTCAGCCTGGCACAGGAGCTGGGGAGTATCGGCAAGAAGGTTCTGTTGCTGGATGCGGATATCCGTAAGACTGCCTATGCGGGTCGACTGGGTGTGGAAGAGGAAGTGAAGGGTCTTTCTCAGTTTCTCAGTGGTCAGGTAGGTTTGTCGGAAATCATTTATGAAACTAATTTTCCGAACATGGATATTATATTCGGCGGGCCTGCGGCACCGAACCCGTCAGGACTTCTCAGTGAGTCTATATTTAAGGTTTTCCTGAAGGAAGTGCGGGAATATTATAACTATATTCTGATCGATACGCCGCCTGTTGGGACTGTGATTGATGCAGCCGTAATCGGTGGTAGCTGTGATGGTGCGATTTTTCTTATCCAGCCGGGAAGCGTGAGGTACAGGGATGCGCAGAAGGCTTTTAAACAGCTTGAGAGGAGTGGCTGCCGTATTCTCGGAGCTGTCATGAACAAGGTGGATACCACTGATGATAAGTATTATTCTTCCTACTACAAGCATTATGGGGAATATTACCGCAAGAGTGATGAGAGGAAATGATTTCAGAGATACAGTAAAGGAAGATTAGTAAAAGTGAGCAGAAATAGAAAGAAAAAAGGAAAAAAGACAAATATCCTGCTGGGATTTCTGTGTGTCCTGCTGGCAGGTCTGTTGGGGTCACTTCTGGTGATGAATTACAGAGCCGAACAGGAAGAGGCGCAGAGGCTGTCTGAGCTTGTTGGTGACCAGCAGGTTGGAATCGAGGATTATGAGGCAGTGAAGGAGCATGCAGCGCAGCTTGATGCAGAGTCATCTGAGGATGATTCTTCTGATTCTGATAAGTCGGACGAGAATAAAAAGGATGATTCCAGTTCTGAGGAGAATGATGCGGACGCTGAGTCTGAGTCTGAAGATACTTCCGGAGATGTCACTTCAGAAGATGAGAGGACAGTCACCGGTGTTGTCTGCTGGGGTGACGATCTCATTAATGGTGATGCATCTGCTACATATTCCTATATGGCTGTGCTCCAGAAGCTTCTGACAGATAATGGTTATAGTCTGACTGTTGTTAATAAGACACTGCAGGCGGGCGGTACCCTTTCTATGATGAAAATGGCAGGTGTCAGTGATGAAACACTTCAGGGTTATATCACGAAGCATCAGCAGGCTGCGAACGGTGCTCAGCTGAATGTGACGGAGACTGGTATCCGTGATCTTACAGAGGAAGAAACGACAAGGAATGATATGGATTGTATCCCGGTTATCTTTATGGGATATTATGGCGGATGGAATCATGATCCGGCAGAGCTTGCAGAGCAGCAGGAGCAGATCCTGAATACGTTCCAGTATAAGGATGAGTTTATTGTAGTGGGAACTGTTCCGATGGATGGAAGTGTGACTGCGGATGCGCTTGATCAGGTGCTCAGTCAGAAGTGGGGTGAGCATTATATCAGTCTTGCGGGTGTGACAGCTCAGCCGTCTGCGACTTATGAGGGACAGCAGGCTATGGCTGAGGCTGTATTTGCCAAACTGCAGGAGCTTGGATATATCACTAAGGCATGACAGATTGAAGGAAGAAAAATGAAGAATATAACAGGAAAAGCCGCGAGACAGAGGAAGATATTGATGATCTTTATTATGGTCGGAATTATCGTTCTGGCAGTGTTGGGCGGTGGATATTATCTGTACAGACAGACAGTGGAGAATGCTGCCAGGAGCAGCAGAGGCACAGCGGGAGCACAGGACAGTGGACAGGTGCAGACGGCTGTGCAGGACAGCAGTACTGTAGAGTACAATGGAAAAACTTACAGATATAATGATCATCTCAGTAATTATCTGTTTCTGGGAATTGATACGAGGGATGCAGTAGAGAATTATGAAACGCAGGAGGATGCAGGCCAGGCGGATGCGATTTTCCTTGTTTCTATGGACCGGGCGACAGAAGAGCTGAAGGTTCTGTTTATTCCGAGGGACAGTATGGCTGAGATTGAGGTTTTTAACCCGGCGGGCAAGAGTCTCGGGGAGACGACAGATCATATTAATATCCAGTATGCGTTTGGTGATGGAAAGCAGAAGAGCTGCGAGCTGATGAAGACTGCAGTATCCAATCTTCTGGATGGACTTCCGATCCAGGGGTACTGTTCCATGAATATGGATGGGATCCCGGTGATTACAGATTTTGTCGGCGGAGTGGAGATTACAGTGCCTGACAGCAGCCTGGAGGATGTTGATCCGGTATTTAAGGAAGGGGCTGTTGTGCAGATCACAGGTGAGAATGCCGAGGAGTTTGTGCGTTATCGTGATACGGACAAGACGCAGAGTGCCCTGGTCCGGCAGGAGAGACAGAAGACTTATCTGCAGGCTCTGGCGGGGAAGGCGCGTGAGAAGGCAGCTGCGGATGCTGGTTTTGTGACTGATCTTTATGACAGTGTCAAAAGTTATACAGTTACGAATATGGGAAATGATGTTTTTGCGAAGCTGCTGGTTGCGTACGGCAATGGGCTCTCTGATTCGGAGACTGTACCCGGAGAGGGAACGCAGGGCAGGAATTTTGATGAGTACCATGTGGATGAGGATGCCCTGTATGGACTGATCATTTCCATGTTCTATGAGGAAGCCTGACAGGTCAGGCGGGTATATTATTGTTTCGGGATAGCCCGTGCAGGTTTCCTGTACGGTTATCTACATAAAAAAATCCAACATAAAGGAGAGATGCATCATGAGAAATGCAAAGAAATTCATGGCACTTGCTCTGGCTGTTGCCCTTGGGGTAAGCAGTGCGGCAGTTGGTGTCAGTGCGGCGGGAAGCCGTACAGCTGAGATCACGGTATCTGCTGATCAGTCCGGGATCTATGAAGTAGTACAGAACATTGAGGAGACAGATGGTTTTGCTGACCTTAAGACTGAAATGCCGGCAGTAGCAGATGCTTTCGTTAAGGTTAATGAAGGTAAGATGGAACTTACTGAATTTGTTGATGTTCTGAAGACCCTTCTTGATGAGGTTACAGATGAGACAGTTAAAGCTGCTCTTGAAGAGGTAATCGAGAAACTCGATGGAAAAGAGTTTGTTACTGGTTTTGACAAATTCAAGGTGATTGATGCTGACAAAGCTGAGAAGAATGCTGACGGTAAGTATGAAGCAGAAGTTTCTGTTCCAAGCATCACAGATGCCATGGAGAACATCCAGCTTCTTGTTTACAGTGCTGAAGACGATGCAAAATGGCAGATCGTTGACCCAACAAGTATCGACAAAGAAAACAAGACAGTTGACGTTGCATTAGACGACGGAGCTTTCTTCACAGTAATCGCAGACGCTGCAGAATAATTCAAAAGGTGTTCCCCTTTACCTGCATTCGGTGGATGAATGTAGGTGATAATACAATAGTAACGCTCGCTTTTTTATAAGGCGGGCGTTATTTTTGAACACAAAAAGCCTGCAAACGATAAACACAAAACGTTTGCAGGCGAAGCTTTCTGACGGAGATGGAGGGATTTGAACCCTCGCACCGGTTGCCCGGCCTACCGCATTTCGAGTGCGGACCCTTCAGCCACTTGGGTACATCTCCATATGGGAATTATAACAGAATTGAAGAATGACACTGACAGATTCCCAAAAACATCTTCTATTATATAGGGAATTTACAAAAAGGTCAATTCTTTTTTTATTGACGAATTGGCTTCGCTGTAATAAGATAATAATAAAATGTGGCTGTTTATCAGATGGATAGAAAAGGTAAGCGGCTGCAGGGAAAGCAGACAGGTGACAATCATGACAGATAAGAAGAAAATAATTCTGGAGGCTGTGGAGAAGCTGACAGATACTTACCGTAAAGAAGAACTTTTTCTGGGAAGAGACAGAGAACGTCTTCCTAATAAGAAAGAGATTATTGATTTCATTAAAGATATGAGATCTATTATTTTTCCTGGTTACTTCAGTGTGGATTCCAGTGCGAGTGTGTTTCCGGAGCACTATGTCGCATATCGCCTGAATGATCTGTATGACTGCCTTCAGGAGCAGATAGAGATTGCTTTTTTGTATCAGGGAGAAGAGAAGCTGCAGGCGAAAGAGCATGCAGAGCAGGTTACAGAGAGATTTTTTGCAAGTGTACCGGAAATCCAGTCGGTGCTTCTGACAGATCTGCAGGCAGGATTTGACGGCGATCCGGCGGCCAAGAGTAAAGAAGAGATCATTTTCTCTTATCCTGGTTTCTATGCGATTTATGTATACAGACTTGCACATGTTCTCTATCTGGAGAATGTACCTTTTATTCCAAGGATTATGTCGGAATATGCGCATGGTTATGCAGGGATTGATATTAATCCGGGTGCAACGATCGGAGAATATTTCTTTATTGATCATGGAACCGGTGTTGTAATTGGTGAGACTACAGAGATTGGAAAGAATGTAAAGCTGTATCAGGGTGTGACACTTGGTGCGCTTTCTACCAGACAGGGACAGCTGCTTGCCAATGTGAAGAGACATCCGACGATCAGGGACAATGTGACGATATACTCTAACTCTTCTGTACTTGGCGGCGAGACTGTGATCGGTGAGAATACGATCATCGGAGGTAATACTTTTATCACAGAGTCTATTCCGGCAAATACCAAGGTCAGTGCGAAGAGCCCTGAGCTTGTGATCAAGAAACCGAGAAGTGAAGTGGAAGCTACGAATGTGTGGGACTGGGAGAATTAAAAAACTCTTCGGGCAGGATGCAGGCAGCTATTCGGTGTAGAGCCACGTAGCGAAGCGGATTGCGAATATCCGCTTGACTCGAATCAGGTAAGCGAAGTGGATGATTTTATCCGCCTGACTCAGGAGTCTTACCTGATTTGGTCAAAATTGTATGTGTTATTAAAAAAATATAAAAAATTTAAAATTAGGGTTGACAATTAAAGCTTCATCATATATACTAATCTTCGTTGATGCGACAGAGATGCACAGAAAACAGGCTGTGCGGGTGTAGTTCAATGGTAGAACACCAGCCTTCCAAGCTGGATACGTGGGTTC
>CAVCYJ010000099.1:0-10045 GCA_963605995.1 Holdemanella biformis
TGATTTAAGAAGCTGTCTACTTTTAAAATATTTCCCGGTTTTACAATTCCATCCTTAAGAATTCGGTCTTTTAAAAGTTTCATTGATTTCTCTCCTTTATGTATATAATTTTGTAAGTGATACTGTACCGATCCTGTTATCGTGAAAGTCAGAAAACACGCATACAGAAATGATACGTAACATTAACGATTTTGATAATTACACTAATGATACGCTATAAATTGTTTTTGCGCAATTAGTTTTGACAAAAAATATAAAAATAATTATAATTATTCCAGTTATCTGGTGTGGCAAATATCCACCTGACTTACTGATATGTTATAATGTTTGGGTCAACAGGCATTTTGTCTTTGATCTGATATCCACGAATGGGCTGAAGGAAAGGCAGGAAGACGATGAAAGAATATGAAATGATCTGGGAGATTTTTAATAAATGCCCGCGAAATCAGATGCGGGATGTCTTTGTAGAAGAACTGGAACTGGATGATCCTGAGGAGTACATTAAGAATAAATTCAAGGGGAAAGAGGTTTCCTACGAAAAGACAGTGCTGGAGGATGGAACAATTATCTTTGATATCACAACTTCGCAAATAAAACAGAGATGTTCCTTTGCAGAAATCTGATAAATGTGGTATAGTATATACACTGTAAGAAAAATGGCGGGTTAAAGCGGATAAAATCATTCGCTTCGCTGCCTGCTCAGGGGCAGAAGGGAGAATGTTATGGGTGAAGAACAAAAGTCGCATGTACATGTGCTGGAGGATGGAACTGTAGTCGAACACTCTCACGGCGAGCATGTACATCATCACAGTCATGCTCATACAAAAGCAGTGCTGAACCGGCTTTCAAGGGCAATCGGCCATATGGAATCTGTCAAACGGATGATAGAGGACGGAAGAGACTGCAGTGAAGTCCTGATACAGCTCTCAGCAGTAAAATCAGCTATCAATAATACAGGCAAGATCATACTGCAGGATCATATAGAACACTGTATTGTAGATGCGGTGGAGCATGGTGACAAAGATGCGATCAAAGAGCTTGAGATCGCAATTGACAGATTTATGAAATGATAATTTGCGTACCATGAAGTACGTAAAGATAAAGGAGTGTATAATTATGGCAAAAGAATGCAGCAACACATCATGTGATAAATCAAGCTGTGAAGGCTGTTCAGGCAAGAAACCGCAGAGCCTGCTGGCTGACATGAATGCTCAGTCAAATGTAAAACACGTAATTGGAATTGTCAGCGGAAAAGGAGGCGTTGGAAAATCCTTTGTGACCGGTTCAATGGCAAATATGATGGCGGCACAGGGATACAAAGTTGGTATCCTGGATGCGGATATCACAGGACCATCCATTCCGAAAATGTACGGATTAAAGGGCGCGGCAATGGCAAATGACGAAGGCATTTACCCGATGATCACGACAAACGGGATCAAGGTAATGTCCATCAACCTTCTGCTTCCTACAGAAGATACTCCGGTAATCTGGAGAGGACCGGTTCTTGCAAACATGGTAAAACAGTTCTGGACAGATGTTATCTGGGGTGATGTAGACTATCTTTTCGTAGATATGCCGCCCGGAACCGGCGATGTTCCGCTGACAGTATTCCAGTCCCTGCCGATTGAAGGAATCGTGATCGTAACCTCTCCTCAGGATCTGGTCAAGATGATCGTAAAGAAAGCCTTCAACATGGCAGAAATGATGAAGATCCCGGTACTTGGTATCGTTGAGAATTACAGCTATGTGAAATGTCCGGACTGCGGCAAAGCGATCAGGGTATTTGGTGAGAGCCATATCGATGAGATAGCAGCAGAATTGAAAGTTCCGGTACTTGGAAAGATGCCGATCGATATGGATTATGCGACAAAAGCAGACGGCGGTTTCTTTGCGGCAATCGACAACCAGTACATTACTGATGCATTAGCAGCGATGCCGAAATAAGACAGCAAGTTCTGAACGAAAGACAGATAAAAAATAAATATAAGAAATAATAAGAAGCGCTCATTCGGTGAGAAACAAAGATTGCGAAAATCTCTGATTTGGTACTGAATGGGTGCTTCTTTTGTTTTGGTTAGTCATTTACCAGCATTTCTATGAAACATTCTGCGGCCTGCGAGCCTGTCAGGGTGTCATTCTGAGCAAGCACAAGCTGACGGCCGGGAAGAGGTTCTCTTAATATCAGCGGTGTCAGATGATCTTCTTCTTTCAGCATATAGTCAGGAACGCAGGCAATGCCAAGTCCGATTCGTGCCAGATCCAGAAGCAGATCATTGCTGTTTAATTCTACTTCAGGAAGGAGATTAAGATTGTGTGAGGTAAATACTTTATGCAGATATTCGCTGGTGGTACTCTTGTGAGAGAGCATCAGGATCGGATATTTCAGAAGTTCCTGCAATTCTGTATGGACAGTACGCATGGGAAAATAATCTCTGTTGACCACGAAAACATCCTGAAATTCCCTCAGTATACGGGTCTGAAACTGACTGCCAAGCCTTGAATTGGGAGAATTACATACGATCAGGTCTGCCTGTCCTTTTTCGAGAAGCTCCACGCAGCCAATGGAAGTGCTGTTTGTTACCTTGATGCGGACATCGGGATAAGTCTGATGAAATTTCTGCAGATAGTCGATGAGAAAGTACCGGCAGATCGTATCACTGGCTGCGATGCGAAGCTGACCCTTAAGCAGGTTATCGCCGGAGAGAAGGGATTCTCCTTCATCCAGAAGCTGCAGGGCAGGTTTTACGTGCTGGAGAAGAAGTTCCCCTTCAGGGGTCAGTAGTACCTTCTTGGTGCTTCGGATAAACAGTGGATGGTTCAGCTTCTTTTCCAGCGTTTTGACAGACTGGCTGACTGCAGACTGGGAAATAAAGAGCTGGCGCGAGGCTTCCGAGAAGCTAAGGGTGGTGGCAACATAATAAAAAACCTTGTACAGTTCAAGATTGATATCCATAGACTCTCCTTTTTATTAGTTATAATAATAAAAAATATAAGATATATTAATTTTACTAATGATATTTCCTATGATACTATATAAAAAGCAAAAGTTCAAGCATACACAGAAGAAAGGAGTTTCTATCCATTATGAGTAACGTAAGACGTGTCTATGTAGAAAAGAAACCAGCCTTCGCTGTACAGGCAAAGGAATTAAAACATGAGATCAGCAGCTATCTGGGAATCAGATCCGTAACAGCAGTACGAGTGCTGATCCGCTATGACGTAGAGAATATTTCTGATGAAGTTTTTGATAAAGCGTGCAAAACTGTTTTTGCAGAGCCGCCTGTAGATGATTTATATCTGGAGAACTTTGAGTCCGCAGAAGGCTCTCATATCTTCTCCGTAGAATTTTTACCGGGACAGTTCGACCAGAGGGCAGATTCCGCTGTTCAGTGCGTACAGTTCCTGGATGAGAATGCACAGCCGATCATCCGTTCCGCAACAACCTATGTGATTGAAGGCACTATCACAGATGAGGAATTTGATGCCATCAAACATCACTGCATCAACCCTGTAGATTCCCGTGAGACAGGACTGCAGAAACCGGAAACTCTGGTAACTGTATTCCCGGAACCGGAAGATGTTAAGATCTTTGACGGATTCAAGGAAATGCCGGAAGCGGAATTAAAGGCACTTTATGATTCTTTAAACCTGGCTATGACATTCAAGGATTTCCAGCATATCCAGCATTATTTTAAGGGCGAAGAGAAACGTGATCCATCCATGACAGAAATCCGTGTACTGGATACTTACTGGTCCGATCACTGCCGTCACACAACATTCTCCACAGAACTGACTGACGTAAAATTTGACGAAGGTGATTACAAAGCACCGATCGTAGATACCTACAATAAATATCTTGCTGACAGAGAAGAACTCTACAAAGGCCGCAAAGACAAATTTGTCTGCCTGATGGATCTGGCTCTTATGGCAATGAAGAAACTTAAAGCAGAAGGCAAGCTTGCAGACCAGGAAGAGTCCGATGAGATCAATGCCTGCAGTATCGTAGTTCCTGTAGATGTAGACGGTAAGGAAGAGGAATGGCTAATCAACTTCAAGAACGAGACACACAACCATCCAACTGAGATCGAACCGTTCGGTGGTGCAGCTACCTGCCTCGGCGGTGCGATCCGTGATCCGCTTTCCGGACGTACTTATGTATATCAGGCAATGCGTGTGACAGGTGCGGCAGACCCGACTGTTTCCGTAAAAGAAACTCTCAAAGGCAAACTTCCGCAGAAGAAACTGGTAAGAAGCGCGGCCCACGGCTACAGCTCCTACGGAAACCAGATCGGTCTTGCAACCGGTTATGTAAAAGAAGTATATCATCCAAACTACGTTGCAAAACGTATGGAGATCGGTGCAGTTATGGGCGCAGCTCCGAGACGTGCGGTTATCCGTGAGAATTCTGATCCTGGTGATATCATCATCTTACTTGGCGGACGTACAGGACGTGACGGTATCGGTGGTGCAACAGGTTCTTCCAAGGTTCATACAGAAGCTTCTATCGAAGTCTGCGGTGCTGAGGTTCAGAAGGGTAATGCTCCGACTGAGCGTAAGATCCAGCGTATGTTCCGCCGTGAGGAAGTCAGCCACATCATCAAGAAATGTAATGACTTTGGTGCGGGCGGTGTTTCTGTTGCAATCGGTGAACTGGCAGCAGGTCTTAGAGTAGACCTTGATAAAGTTCCGAAAAAATATGCAGGTCTTGACGGAACTGAGATCGCGATTTCCGAGTCTCAGGAACGTATGGCTGTAGTGGTTGACCCGAAAGATGTAGATACTTTCCTTGGCTATGCAAACGAAGAGAACCTGGAGGCAATTCCTGTAGCAGTTGTTACAGAAGATCCTCGTCTGGTACTTGTATGGCGCGGTAAAGAGATCGTAAATATTTCTCGTGCATTCCTGGATACCAACGGTGCACATCAGGAAACAACTGTAGAAGTAGAGATCCCGAACAAAGAAGGCAACCTCTTTGAAGAGCGTCCGGATGTCGCAGATGTAAAAGCAAAATGGATGGAAACTCTTGCAGACTTAAATGTATGCTCCCAGAAAGGACTTGTGGAAATGTTTGACGGTTCTATCGGAGCAGGCAGCGTATTTATGCCATATGGCGGTAAATATCAGCTTACGGAAACTCAGTCCATGGTTGCGAAAGTTCCGGTACAGAATGGCAAAACAGATACCGTAACCATGATGAGCTATGGATTTGATCCGTACTTATCCTCCTGGAGCCCATATCACGGAGCTGCTTATGCTGTAACAGAATCCGTTGCAAGAATCGTGGCTACAGGCGGTGACTACAAGAAGATCCGTTTCACATTCCAGGAATACTTCCGTCGTATGACCGAAGATCCTAAGAGATGGAGTCAGCCTTTTGCGGCACTCCTTGGTGCTTATGCGGCACAGATGGGCTTCGGACTTCCGTCTATCGGCGGTAAGGACAGTATGTCCGGTACTTTCAATGATATTGATGTACCTCCGACACTGGTATCCTTCGCGGTTGATGTTGCGAAGATCCAGGATGTGATCACACCGGAATTAAAGAAAGCAGGAAACAAACTGGTATGGCTTCGTGCACCGAAGGATCAGTATGATCTGCCGGATTATGCAGGAATCATGGATCAGTATGAGAAACTTCACAAAGATATGCAGGACGGTAAGGTTGCTTCTGCCTATGCACTTGACCGCCATGGTATTGCGGCAGCAGTTGCGAAGATGGCATTTGGTAATGGCATGGGCGTAAAGATTGAGCACAATCTTGATCCGAGAGATTTCTTTGCACCTGGATTTGGCGATATCATTCTGGAAGTTCCGGCAGACAAAGTCGGTGAGCTTTCCATCACATATACACTGATCGGCGAAGTAACTGCTGACGGTAACTTCTCTTATGGAAATACAGTGATCACTGTAGAGGAAGCAGAGAATGCATGGAAAGGCACTCTGGAGAAGGTATTTAAGACAGTTTCTTCTGAGAATGACAAAGAGGCAGCAGACAGAGATGAGAAGCTTTATCATGCAGACAGCATTTATGTATGCAAGAATAAAGTTGCGAAACCTCGTGTATTTATTCCGGTATTCCCGGGAACAAACTGCGAGTATGACAGCACTCGTGCATTCGAGCGTGCAGGCGCAGAAGTGGATGTAAAAGTATTCAAGAACCTGACAGCAGAAGATATTCATGATTCTGTAGAGCTGTTTGAGAAAGCTATTGACCAGGCACAGATCATTATGTTCCCTGGTGGATTCTCTGCCGGTGATGAACCGGACGGTTCTGCGAAATTCTTTGCTACTGCATTCCAGAATGCGAAGATCAAAGAAGCTGTTATGAAGCTTATTAATGAGAGGGATGGTCTTGCTCTTGGTATCTGCAATGGATTCCAGGCGCTGATTAAGCTTGGCCTTGTACCATACGGTGAAATCTGCGGACAGAAGGCGGATTCTCCGACACTGACATTCAACACGATTGGACGTCATATTTCCAAGATGGTTTATACTAAGGTTGTCAGCAATAAGTCTCCGTGGCTTCAGAAAGCACAGCTTGGCGGTGTTTACTGTAACCCGGCTTCTCATGGTGAGGGTCGTTTTGTTGCAAATGAGGAGTGGCTGGCAAAACTGTTTGCAAACGGACAGGTTGCTACGCAGTATGTGACTCCGGATGGTCAGATTAGTGTTGATGAGGAGTGGAATGTCAACGGCTCCTATATGAATATTGAAGGTATTACGAGTCCGGATGGACGGATTCTTGGTAAGATGGCTCATAGCGAACGCCGTGGTGATGGTGTTGCAATCAACATTTACGGCGAACAGGATATCAAAATATTTGAATCCGGTGTTGAGTATTTCAAATAAAATTTACTCTTTCCTTGTGGTAGGTTCCCAGAGGAAGGACAGAAAGCGCTGTCCCTCCTCTGGACTCCACCCTTGCGCTTCTTTTTTTTAGGCAGCGCTTGGTTGTGGTGGAGGGGAGGGAGTTGACTTGACAGATTCGCCAGGTTGGGTAGTCGCTACCGGGGTTTAAGGAGGTAGTGTGTTGATTTGGTGGATTTGCCGGGTTGGGTAGCCGTTGCCGGTGTTAAGGCAGTAGGGTATTGACTTGGCGGATTTGTCAGGTGGGGGATGAAGGTTTTTTGATTGAAAGTAGAATAGTGATAGGGTTTAGAGGGGGCGGCTGCTTGGGCAGCGGCTCCTTTTTGTGTGGAATGTTATAGGTTACTATTTATTGGTAATAGCCTGCTAAGAGTGTTGCCGGATGCTGAGTGAACAGTAACTACTATAGTTTTTATGGTTTGATTGATAGATAATATTGAGTGGACGCTGGTTATGTGGAAGTGGTATAGTGAATGTGGCATAGTGGGCTGTTGAGACTGCAGGGGTATGGGAGAAGAGGTTGTTGGAATCCTGTTGGCGGCTGCGGATGTTAGATGGCGATGACTGTGCAAATGCAGGAGGTTGATAGAAATGAAAAAAGAATATGTGTTCAGAGGGATTATCTATGTGGTAGGGATTCTGGTGCTTGCGATGGGATTGACGTTGAATACGAAGGCCGGATTGGGAGTTTCCGCGATTATTTCTGTTCCGTATAGTATTTCTCTGATATGGAATCTGAATTTTGGAAATATGACACTGATCGTGTATGCGCTGTTCGTTGTGATCGAGATGATCCTTCATACGATAAGAAATAAAAGGTATGCGGCTAATGGCGGAACGGCTCTTGAAAATGCTAACAGGAGGAATATCAAACTTACCTTGCTGATGGATGCACTGCAGTTTCCGTTCAGTCTGGTATTTACCCGTTTTCTGAATGTATTTAATGACTGCATTCCGAATTTTCGGACGGATTATCCGGGAACTTTTATCGGCAGCCTTGGAGGGTCTTTTCTGCTGCTGTTTCTGGCACTTGTCCTTACCGGAGTGGGGGCGGCTATGACGCTCGATATGCGTATCGTGCCAAATCCGGGTGATGGAATCGTGCAGGCAATTGCGGATTGCGCTGGCAAAAGCGTTGGTTTTACCAAGAACTGTTTTGACCTGCTTAACATTTGTATTACCGTATCTATCGGAATGATATTTGCAGGTAAGATCGTGGGCGCGGGTATCGGTACCGTATTTGCGGTAATCGCAGTTGGAAGAGTGATCGCTGCCTTTAACCATTTCTTCATGCCCGGCTTATTAAAGAAAGCAGGACTGGAGTAAAAAAAGATATAGATTTCATTGCGGTAAAGCGATAAAAATATAGTTTAAAACTATATCTGGTGCTAAGTATTATGAATTAGCGTAATCTGAAAGGGCATGATATAGTATGTTCATGCTCAACGGAGCAGGGAAAAAGAAAGAGGTAGAGAGATGTCAGGAATTGTAATTGAGAATGTCCGGAAGTCTTTTAACACGAAAGATGGTGTGGTTGAGGCTTTGCGGGATGTGAATCTGTCTATTGATTCCGGTGATATATATGGGATTATCGGTATGTCAGGAGCCGGAAAGAGTACATTGGTACGATGTATGAACTTTCTGGAGGTTCCGACAGAAGGACGGGTTCTGATAGATGGAAAATCTCTTGGAGATTTTTCGGAAAAGGATTTAAGGAAACAGAGAGAAGAAATTGGAATGATTTTCCAGCATTTCAATCTGCTGATGCAGAAGTCGGTGATCGACAATGTTTGTTTTCCGCTTTATATCAAAGGAAAAAAGAGGGCAGAAGCCAGAAAGAGGGCAGCAGAGCTGTTGGAGATCGTTGGTCTGGGAGACAGGCAGAATGCTTATCCGGCACAGCTTTCCGGTGGTCAGAAGCAGAGAGTTGCGATCGCGAGGGCACTGGCATCAGACCCAAAGATTCTTCTTTGCGATGAGGCGACAAGTGCACTGGATCCGCAGACAACTTCTTCTATTCTGGAGCTGCTGAAAGAGATCAACAAACAGTTTGGGATTACCATTGTGATCATTACTCATCAGATGTCGGTTGTGCGTGAAATCTGTACGCACGTAGCGATCATGTATGAGGGTGAAGTGGTTGAAAAGGGACTGGTTGCAGAGATTTTTGCAAATCCTCAGTCGGATGTGGCGAAAGAGCTGATCCGGAAGGATGGTGGTTCAGATATAGGAGAAACATCGGATAAATCACAGACGGAGATCAGAAGTGGTGAGAAGATACGAATCGTATTTTCTGAAAATTCCGCTTTTGAACCGGTCATTGCGAATCTGATCCTTACATTTAAGGAACCGCTCAATATCCTCAGGGCAGACACCAAGAATGTGGGTGGCGTTGCAAAGGGTGAGATGATCCTGGAATTTATGAAGGGCAGTACCAATACAGAGCAGATGAAGAAATATCTGACCGACAGAGGCCTTAATATCGGGGAGGTGACAGAGTATGTGGGATAGCGATACAATTATGATGATCGTAAAGGGTGTTGGAGAAACACTCTACATGACACTTCTTTCCACGATTCTGGGATACCTGTTCGGACTTCCGATGGGAGTGCTGCTGACAGTAACGGATAAAGAAGGTCTGAAGCCGAATGCAGTTCTGTACAAGATATTGGATGCAGTTGCAAATATCGTGAGAAGTATTCCGTTTTTGATCCTGCTGATCCTGCTGATTCCATTTACAAGAGCGGTAGTTGGAAAGAGTTACGGATCTACAGCAACAGTAGTACCGCTGGTTGTGGCGGCGATTCCTTTTATTGCGCGAATGGTGGAATCTTCTATTAAAGAGGTAGACGCGGGTGTGATCGAAGCAGCCAGAGCCATGGGCGCAGGTAATATGAGGATCATTGTGAAAGTGCTTCTGGTAGAAGCCAGAACCTCACTGATCACAGGAGCAACTATCGCGATCGGAACTATCCTTGGCTATTCGGCAATGTCAGGTGCGGTCGGAGGAGGCGGTCTTGGTGATATCGCTATCCGTTACGGATATTACAGATATCAGTCGGATATCATGATCGTAACAGTAATCCTGCTGGTGATCCTGGTACAGATTTTTCAGTCAGTGGGAATGCTGATCGCAAATAAGATCGACAGAAGAAAGTAATTACAGAGCAAAATCCTT
>CAVCYJ010000100.1:0-10018 GCA_963605995.1 Holdemanella biformis
AAAAAGGAGTGTGGACAGCATGGCTGTAAAACATGGAAGTTTATCAATCAACAGTGAAAATATTTTTCCGATCATCAAGAAATGGTTATATTCCGATCATGATATTTTTGTAAGAGAGTTAGTATCCAATGGATGTGATGCTATTACAAAGCTGAGAAAACTGGAAGTAATGGGAGAGTATTCTTTTCCGGAAGGATATAAACCAGAGATTCAGGTGATTGTAAATCCTGATGAGAAAACTCTGAAGTTCATTGATAATGGTATCGGTATGACTGCCGAAGAAGTAGAGAAATACATTACTCAGATTGCTTTTTCCGGTGCAACTCAGTTCCTTGAAAAATATAAAGATAAAACAACAGATGATCAGATCATCGGTCATTTCGGACTTGGTTTCTATTCTGCATTCATGGTAGCAGATGAAGTGCACATTGATACTCTTTCCTGTACAGAGGATGCATTGCCTGTACACTGGACCTGCGATGGCGGAACAGAGTATGATATTCAGGAAGGCAACAAGAACACAGTTGGTACAGAGATTACACTGTTCCTGAATGAGGATTGTCTGGAATTTGCAAACGAATACCGTATGAGAGAAATCCTTGAGAAGTATTGTTCCTTTATGCCGGTTCATATCTATCTTTCAAAGGCAAATGCGCCACAGGAATATGAGACAATCGATGAATCTGAATTAAGGGATGATGATGTAGTTGTTGAGCATATCCATGAAGATGCAAAAACAGAAGAGAAAGAGAATGAAAACGGCGAAAAAGAAGTTGTTGAAGTTTCCCCTGCAAAGGATAAAGTAAAAATCAACAAACGTCCGGTTTCTATCAGTGATATCAACCCTCTCTGGATGAAACATCCAAATGAGTGTACAGATGATGAATATAAAGATTTTTACCGCAAAGTGTTTATGGATTACAAGGAACCATTATTCTGGATTCACCTGAACATGGATTATCCGTTTAACTTAAAAGGTATTCTGTATTTCCCGAAGATCAATACAGAATATGATTCCATTGAAGGAACTATCAAACTGTACAACAATCAGGTATTCATTGCAGATAATATCAAAGAGGTAATTCCTGAATTCCTGCTTCTGCTCAAAGGTGTGATCGACTGTCCTGATCTTCCTCTGAATGTTTCCAGGAGTGCACTTCAGAATGATGGATTTGTACAGAAGATTTCCGAGTATATTTCAAAGAAAGTAGCAGACAAGCTTACCGGAATGTGCAAGACAGATCGTGAATCCTATAAGAAATACTGGGATGATATCAGTCCGTTTATTAAATATGGCTGCATCAAAGACAGCAAATTTGCAGAGAAGATGGGAGACTATGTACTCTTTAAGAATCTTGACGGCAAATATCTTACACTGAAAGACTGCATTGAAGAAAATAAGAAAGAAGATGCAGAAGCTCAGACAGAAGAGAAAAAAGAAGATACAGCAGCAGACGATAACAGGGATGCACAGGAGAAGGAACCTGAGAAGACAATAATTTTCTATGTAACAGATGAAATTCAGCAGAGTCAGTACATCAACATGTTTAAGGAAGCAGGAAAAGATGCTGTTATTTTGAAACACAACATTGACAGTGCGTTCATTTCCAGCCTTGAGCAGAAACAGCAGGATGTACAGTTCAAGCGTATTGATGCCGACCTGACGGAAGAACTGAAGGGCGAAGGAACTGCTGATGAGGAAACAGTAAAAGCACTGACAGAGCTTTTCCGTAAGAACCTTCACAAAGATAAACTGGAAATACATGTAGAGAACCTGAAAAATGAGAACGTATCTGCAATGATGACTCTTTCTGAAGAAAGCCGTCGTATGCAGGATATGATGAAGATGTACAATATGTACGGAATGGATCCAAACATGTTTGGTGGTCAGGAAACGCTGATTCTGAATGCAAATCATCCACTGGTTAAATATCTTGCAGAGAACAAAGACTCTGATAAAACTCCGTTAATCTGTGAACAGCTGTATGACCTGGCAATGATGAGCCACAAACCGCTCTCACCTGAGGAAATGACTAAATTTGTCCAGAGAAGTAACGAAATCCTTCTGATGCTTACAAAATAATAAGTATATCATGGGTATATGATCAGTGCAGTCCGGATGAAAAATGTTGCTGAGAACAGAGTAAACAGCAATGTACGAACAATCTGGACTGCATTTTTTGATGTTTGGTATTGACAAATGTCTTATATATTTTTATGATTAAGCAGCTGACAATATAATAATATGCCGAATTCATGGAAAACATAACAACATTCCGAATAACAAATATACGATTTCCGTAACTGTTCAGAAGATTTGCAGCGTTGGACGGTTGCAGACTCTCAATTACTTTATCAGAAAATGTGTGTAATAAATGAGAAGCTGTCCTGTAGTAATACAGGAACAGAATTTACCAGGAGGAAAGAAGTATGAGTGAAGTTTACGGAATTATTAGAAAATTAGGTGCAACATCAAAATATAAAGGATACTATTATGTTGCGGATGCAGTGGAAATGGCACAGGAGATTCATGAACGTCCTGTAAAAGTTACCAAGGATATTTATCCTGTTATTGCGAGAAAATATAAGTCAACACCATCCAATGTAGAACATAATATAAGGACTCTGGTGAACCTGTGCTGGGTCAACCATAAAGAGACACTGGAGGAAATCGCAGGCTGCACAATGACAGATAAACCAACGAACAGCGAATTTATAGATATTCTGGTATATTATCTGTGTTACGTGGACAGGCAGACAGCCAATCATTGAATTTTGCAGATATCTGTCTGTTGCTGGAAACTGTGATGATCAACAGATCAGAAGATCATGAGTGTACAGACTGCTTATAATTTTTCACAGGAGATATGATGTCCGGAAAGAAAGCTGAGCAGGGTGTCGTCCCATAGATGTTCCAGATGTTTATCCAGACTGAAAGACGTATAAGATACGCCTGTCGTACATAAGAGTTCCTGATTTTTATACTGGATATTCAGATAAAAATTATGGATAGAAGTATTGACGGCCGTGTTTTCGCTTCCTAACAAGGACTGTATCTGATTATGAGAAAGCTCAAATATGATTTTGAAACTTAAAGGTGTGCGTCTGCCGCGCATAATCGAAAAACAATATGGTTTTACATCATGCCACAGAGAATATTCAGCAGACTTTTCAAGAAGTGAAGCCTTCGTGTCATTGTCGAAAAAACTGAGCTGAAGTTTGCCGCTGACTGTAAAGGTGTTGAAGGTCGTGATATTGGCTTCAACAAGAGAAAAAGGATCAAATACTTCACCGATCAGGAGCTTGTTCATAAAATCTTTAATATCAATAATTTTTAAAGCAATCATAAAATACCTTTCCGATAATACATTTCTGACTGTTTTTTATGGATTCAACAGCACTCCCTGCATTGTACAGGGAGTGTTTTTTATTATAAATCACTTTGAAAAAAAAGAACAGAAGTTTTTAATAAAAAGTCTTTTCAAATGCATATCAGTATGATAATATATATCTGGTATTCAATACTACATATAATGGAAAAGAGGACGATATAATTGAAATATAAAATTGTCATAGATAGTTGTGGAGAACTTTTGGATGAATGGAAGACAGATGAACGTTTTGAATCTGTTCCGCTGACGCTGATGGTAGGAGCAGAGCAGATTATAGATGATGAGACCTTTGATCAGGCACAGTTCCTGAAAAAAGTGGCTGCCTGCCCGGAGTGCCCGAAATCAGCCTGCCCGTCACCGGAGAGATATATGAAGGCATATGACTGCGAAGCAGATCATATTTATGCGGTGACATTGTCTTCTGAACTGAGTGGCTCCTATAACAGTGCTCTGCTTGGCAGAAATCTTCTCCTGGAAGATTACCCGGAGAAAAAAATCCATGTATTTAACTCGCGTTCGGCATCTATTGGTCAGTCGCTGATCGGGATGAAGATTCAGGAATGTGAAGATGCCGGAATGAACTTCGAGGATGTGGTAGAAACAGTGGAACGTTATATTGAAGGGCAGCATACGTTCTTTGTACTTGAAAATCTTGATACTTTAAGAAAAAATGGGCGTCTCAGCAAGGCAAAAGCACTGGTTGCCAGTGCTCTGAAGATTAAACCGGTTATGGGGTCGACAGATGAGGGAAGCATTTGTCAGCTTGATCAGGCCAGAGGAATGAACCGTGCTATGATCAAGATGGTAGAACAGGTCATAGAGAAAACACCTGACAGTGCAGATAAGGTGCTGGCGATCAGCCACTGCAACTGTCCTGCGAGGGCGCAGGTGCTCAGAGAAGCATTTGAAGAGAGAATGAAGCTTGCAAAGATTATAGTTCTCGATACAGCAGGTGTCAGCTCTATGTATGCAAATGACGGCGGTGTAATTGTTGCAGTATAAGGTGAAAATGGATTAGCTATTTTCTTTTGCAAAAAAGTGTGCTATAATCAGAAAATACGAAATATTGATGCAAAGGAGATTTATCATGAGCCAGAAGAAAGTCGATGCTTATAAAGCCGGAAAAGGACAGCATAATAAAGCAGCCAGAAAAGAAAAGCTACTTTTTGGACTGGAAATGTTTGCCTGGGCATTTATCTGTGTTGTAATCGTTGCGTGGATTGGTTATTCTGCATATGTCAAAATAACAGGGACAAAAGAGAATGTAGTTCAGAATACAGTAATGGATACTACAGCACTTGACAGTTACATTTCAAATCTGTCAGCAGAGGATGAAGAGGACAGCACAGACACCGACACTGCAGCTGGAGAAGATACAACAGCTTCTGCAGATGCGGACAGTGAAGATGCAGATGCGTCAGATACAACAGCAGATGCTGTCGGTACAGAATCAGCAGATGCGGAGGAAACATCTGATGATACAGATTCAGAAGATAAAGACACAACTGATGCTTCAGCAGGTGATGCTGAAACAGATACAGCAGACAGCACAGGTGCTGAATAGGATATGCTGTTAAAAAAATCCCCGGATAATCCGGGGATTTTTTTGAGGTCTATCCGTAATAAAAAGTGCGGAATTCAATCCTCTTTCGTTATTGAAATTATAAATATCTGTAAATTATAATTTTGTAACGTTTGCAGCCTGCATACCACGAGCGCCTTCTGTTAAATCGTAAGTTACAGCCTGACCTTCTTCAAGAGATTTGAATCCTTCACCATTGATAGCGGAGAAATGTACAAATACGTCTGCACCGTCTTCACCAGTGATAAATCCGTAACCTTTTTCTGCGTTGAACCACTTTACAGTTCCCTTGTTCATGTTGTTACCTCCATAAAAAATAAAAAAATTATATAGTTTCTGGCAAATAAAAAAATCACCAGATTTTACAGATTATATACTATTATATAATCTCTAAAAACCAGTGACTATATATAATAATCCAGACATGAGAAGATTATATATCCCGGATTTTGAATTGTCAAGGAAAAGTTACAGGTGTGAATCCTAAAAAAGGTATCCCGGAATAAAAAAAGACTTTATAAAACAGACGGTTTCGTGTATTATGTATAACAGAAGTGATGATCAGGATATCTGCCGGCTGTCAGGATCTCCTGATCGTAGCAGATACTGAACAGATCAAAGAGAATTATTGCCGGTATAAGTCATCAATTATACCGGATGAAGGGAGAATTGCATGGGTATTCTGATTCAGGGAGGGCGCATTGTAGATGCGGCTACTGATACTGATAAAAAAGGCGATATTTATCTGGAAGATGGAGTGATCACTGACATCGGTGACAAGCTTGAAGTAAAGGACAAAAGCGACAGGGTGATAGACGCAAAAGGGTGTCTTGTTATGCCAGGTCTGATTGATCTTCATGTACACTTCAGAGATCCGGGACAGACGCAGAAAGAAGACATAGAAACAGGTTTCCGGGCAGCAGCCAGAGGCGGAGTGACAACTGTAGTTGCCATGCCGAACACCACACCTGTCATCGACAATCCGGACCGTGTAAATTACGTGCATAATAAAGCAGCACAGCTTGCAGGAATCCACGTACTTCAGGCAGGAGCCATCACACAGGGCGAAAAAGGTCAGGAACTTTCCGATATTGAAGGAATGGTAAAAGCGGGAATCCCCGCACTTTCCGAAGATGGCAAATCTGTTATGAACACCATGCTCTGCAAAGAAGCTATGGAAGTGGCAAAAAAGTTAAATGTTCCGATCTTTGCGCACTGCGAGGACATTGACTTGCGTGGTGACGGTTGTATGAATGACGATGAGAATGCAAAAAGACTTGGACTTCCGGGAATCTGCAATGCAGTAGAGGATGTGATTGCTGCCAGAGATATTCTTCTGGCAAGAGAGACAGGCGCAAGACTTCATCTCTGTCACTGCTCCACAGAAGGTGTTGCCAAAATGATGGAGATCGTGAAAGAAGAAGGGCTGGACAACATCACTGCAGAGGTTTGCCCGCATCACTTCATCCTCACTTCCGATGACATCAAAACAGACGATCCGAATTACAAAATGAATCCGCCTCTCCGTACCAGGAAAGATGTTGATGCGCTGATCAAAGGCCTGAAAGACGGATCATTCAAAGTGATCAGTACAGACCATGCACCTCACGCGGTACCCGAGAAAACCGGTTCGATCCGAAATGCGGCTTTTGGTATTGTAGGGATTGAGACAAGCTTTGCATTATCCTACACCGCACTGGTAGAAACAGGAATCCTGACACTTTCACAACTGATCGGGAAAATGAGCTGGAATCCGGCACAGATCCTCGGCAGTAACAGAGGAACTATCCAGAAGGGCCATCCTGCAGATATTGTCATTGCAGATATTGACCACGAATATAAAATAGATAAAAATGAATTTGCTTCCAAAGGACGCAACACACCATTTGACGGATGGAAAGTAAAAGGAAAAATTCTCTGCACAATCTGCGATGGAAAGATCGTATATCAGAACGCATAAAAAATAACGGTTCAGTATCCTGCAAGACGGCAGACTGCTGAATGGTTTCAATTAATTCTATAGAATATCAATATTCAGGAGGAAATACTCATGATCAACAAGCTTATCGAAAAAATCCGGAAAACAAACGCTCCTATCGTAGTAGGACTGGATCCGATGCTCAACTATATCCCGCAGCACATCCAGCAGAAGGCATTCTCAGAACTGGGTGAAACATTAGAGGGCGCAGCAGAAGCAATATGGCAGTACAATAAGGGAATCGTAGATGCAGTCAGCGATCTGATCCCGGCAGTAAAACCGCAGATTGCAATGTACGAACAGTTCGGTATTCCGGGATTAATGGCATATAAGAGAACAGTTGACTACTGTAAGGACAAAGGTCTGGTGATCATCGGAGATATCAAACGTGGTGATATCGGCTCCACATCTGCCGCATATGCAGTAGGCCATCTTGGAAAAGTTCAGGTAGGAAACAATAAAATTGCGGGATTTGACGAAGATTTCGCAACTGTAAACCCATACCTTGGATCAGACGGCGTAAAACCATTCATTGATGTATGTAAAGAAGAGAATAAAGGTATCTTCGTACTTGTAAAAACATCCAACCCGTCCAGCGGAGAATTTCAGGACAGGATCATCGACGGACGTCCACTGTATGAGTGGGTTGGCGAGAAAGTTGCACAGTGGGGCGAAGAGCACATGGGAAATGATTACAGCTATGTAGGTGCAGTAGTAGGTGCAACCTATCCTGAAATGGGAAAAACTCTCCGCAAGATCATGCCAAAGACATTCATTCTTGTACCTGGATACGGCGCACAGGGTGGAAAAGGCGCAGACCTTGTACATTTCTTTAATGAAGACGGACTTGGTGCGATTGTTAACTCTTCCCGTGGAATCATCGCAGCCTACAAACAGGAAAAATACGCTTCCTTTGGCGAATTAAACTATGCAGATGCATCCCGTCAGGCAGTAAAAGACATGATCGAAGACATCAGCGGTGCTTTAAATAATCGCTAGGAGGATAAGATGAGCGAGAAAAAGAGAGAAATCTGCACGATCGTAAGCCAGGAGAGCATCGGCGCAGGTATTTATAGTATGTGGATCAAGACGGAACAGATCGCAGCAGATGCGAAACCGGGACAGTTTGTATCCCTCTATACAAATGATAAATCCAAAATTCTCCCGAGACCGATCAGTCTCTGCGAGATAGATAAAGAGAACAAAAGACTGCATCTGGTCTACAGGGTAACCGGAGCAGGAACCGGAACAGATGAATTTTCCAGGCTGAAGGCAGGAGACACTATTCCTGTACTCGGACCACTTGGCAATGGTTTCCCTGTAGAGAAAGCCGAGGGGAAAAATGTATTCCTCATGGGCGGTGGGATCGGTGTTCCACCAATCCTTGAGCTTGCCAAACAGATGAAATGTGAAAAGAAACAGATTGTAGCCGGATACCGTGACTGCCATACATTTCTGAAAGAGGAGTTTGAGGCAGCAGGAACTCTCTACATTGCCACAGAAGATGGCAGTGTCGGAACAAAGGGCAATGTTATGGATGCCATCAGAGAAAACGGCTTAAGCGCAGATATTATCTATGCGTGCGGACCGACTCCGATGCTTCGTGCGATCAAAAACTATGCCGAAGAAAACGGAATTGAATGCTATATTTCACTTGAAGAACGTATGGCATGTGGAATCGGTGCCTGCCTTGCCTGTGTATGCAGCTCCAAAGAGAAAGATGCACACAGCAATGTACATAACAAAAGAATCTGTAAGGATGGCCCGGTATTTCTTTCTACGGAGGTGGAAATCTGATGGATATGAGTGTAAATATTGCCGGCGTAGAGTGGAAAAATCCGGTAACAGTAGCATCCGGAACTTTTGGTTCAGGAGCAGAATTTGCTGATTATGTAGATATTAACAGACTGGGTGCAGTGACAACTAAAGGTGTAGCAAACGTTCCATGGTCAGGAAACCCGACTCCGCGTGTGGCCGAAGTTTACGGTGGTATGATGAACGCAATCGGTCTGCAGAATCCCGGCATTGACCTTTTCTGTGAGAGGGACATTCCGTTTCTGAAACAGTATGATACCAGGATTATTGTGAATGTATGTGGTCATGCGCCGGAAGAATATCTGGCAGTTGTAGAGCGTCTGGCAGATCAGCCGATCGATATGATGGAGATTAATATCTCCTGCCCGAACGTAAATGCAGGATTTCTTGCATTTGGTCAGGATGCGCATCATGTAGAAGAACTCACAGCCCAGATCAAAAAGATCGCCAGACAGCCGGTGATCATGAAATTAACACCGAATGTCACAGATATCACCGAAATTGCAAAAGGTGCAGAAGCTGGCGGTGCAGATGTGGTATCCCTGATCAACACCCTGACAGGAATGAAGATTGACATCAACCGAAAGACATTCGCGCTTGCAAATAAAACAGGTGGTGTTTCCGGTCCGAGCGTAAAACCGATCGCAGTCCGCATGGTATATCAGGTAGCTCAGGCAGTCAACATCCCGATCATCGGAATGGGCGGAATTTCCTGCGCAGAGGATGCCATCGAATTCATCCTTGCGGGTGCCAGTGCAGTATCTGTCGGTACCGCAAACTTCCATAATCCAGCAGTGACAATGGAAGTTATCGATGGAATTGAAGCATATATGAAGAAGAATGGATTTGAATCTGTTAAAGATATGGTTGGTATTGTAAAATAGAAATATAATTGCATTAAATACAGGAGGCAGAACATAAAATGGAACAGTATAAACAAGAATTTATTGAATTTATGGTAGACAGCGAAGTACTGAAATTCGGAGAATTTACTCTTAAGAGCGGAAGAAAATCTCCGTTTTTTATGAATGCAGGCGGATATGTAACGGGTTCTCAGTTAAAGAAGCTTGGCGAATACTATGCTCATGCCATTCATGACAAATATGGTGATGATTTCGACGTACTTTTCGGACCGGCATATAAAGGAATCCCGTTAAGCGTTGTAACAGCAATTGCATTCAGCGAATTATACGGAAAAGAAATCCGTTACTGTTCAGACCGTAAAGAAGAGAAAGACCACGGTGCAGACAA
>CAVCYJ010000101.1:0-10003 GCA_963605995.1 Holdemanella biformis
TTATTTATCAGATTCTTGCTACGCCGGATTTTCTTGCGGCTTCTGCTACTGCTTTGGCTACAGCGTCTTTTACACGCGGGTCAAAGGCTGCCGGAAGAATGTATTCTGCACTTAATTCTTCATCGCTTACCAGACCTGCGATCGCATATGCTGCTGCCACTTTCATTTCATCATTAACATCCGATGCTCTTGCATCCAGTACTCCACGGAAGAGTCCCGGGAAACAGAGTACATTATTTACCTGGTTCGGATAGTCGGAACGTCCTGTGGAAACAACTGCTGCTCCTGCTGCTTTTGCTTCGTCCGGGAAGATTTCCGGTGTCGGGTTTGCGCACGCAAAGATGATCGGATCTTTTGCCATTGTACGGACCATATCCTGTGTCAGTGTTCCTGGTGCGGATACACCGATGAAGATGTCTGCGCCTTTGATCACATCTGCAAGCGTACCTTTCTCTTTGTTGAAGTTTGTGATCCTGGCCATTTCTTCTTTGATCGGGTTTAATCCTTCTCTGCCTTCGTAGATCGCGCCTTTTCTGTCTGTCATGATAACGTTCTTAAGTCCCATGGACATCAGCAGTTTGATGATGGCGATACCTGCTGCGCCTGCTCCGGAAGTAACGATCTTAACTTCGTCAAGCTTCTTTCCAACCAGTTTCAGAGCATTGATAACACCCGCAAGTGTGATAACTGCTGTTCCGTGCTGATCGTCATGGAAGATTGGAATGTCGCAGCATTCTTTCAGCTTCTTCTCAATCTCAAAGCATCTTGGTGCGGAAATATCCTCAAGGTTGATTCCACCGAAGGATCCAGCCAGAAGGCTTACGGTCTTAACGATCTCATCTACATCTTTGCTGCGAACGCAAAGCGGGATGGCATCTACATCACCGAATTCTTTAAAGAGCACGCATTTACCTTCCATAACAGGCATACCTGCTTCCGGTCCGATATCTCCAAGTCCAAGTACTGCAGTTCCGTCTGTAACAACAGCAACCGTATTCCAGCGTCTTGTTAATTCATAGCTCTTGTTTACGTCCTTCTGAATCTCCAGACAAGGCTGCGCAACACCTGGTGTGTAGGCAAGACTTAAAGCATCCTTGGAATCTACTTTTGCTCTTGATACAACTTCAATTTTACCTTTTAAATCATAATGCATTTTTAAAGATTCTTTTGCGTAATCCATTTCGTTTGACTCCCTTTCTGCACTCTTTTTGAGACGCCTACATTGTAACATTTACCGGGGTGGGATGCTACTGTTTTTTTTGTAAAATATTGACTATTTTTTATCAAAGTTACTAAAACAGCATCTTCACATAACTATCTGCAAAAATGCTGTTTCAGTTATCGGACTTTAGTATTTGTATTTCGGCAAATGCTTATCCGGCATTTGATATTTTATCATTTGCTTTAGTCAAAATGTACTTCCGCACTGGCAATGGCACGATCGTCTAAAAGCTGTTTAAAGGTCTTGGTCTTTGCCTTTTCTTCGTAGTCTTCGGACCAGTAGTAGCCTTTCAGTTCGTCCATGTATTCATCGTAGTCGCAGAGATATACATAGACTGTGGAAATATCACTGTTTGAAATTGCAACTGTATTGGCAGTTCCTTCAAACTTTCCAAAACTCATAATTTTTCCATCTGCATCCAGGATAACCGGGAAATAATCTGTGGTGTCGCCGCTCTCATTCATAGTAATCTCAAACGGTGTCTTAGTCAGGGAAGTAACTCCATTTCCCTCACTGTCTACAGCCTGGATTTCTATTGTTTCTGTCTGTGCGTTATTTTTCTCAACAGGAATTGTGAAATCCCAGTCTCCGTCCACCCACCAGTTTTCATATTTATTCGGGTGTTTATTTACATCCGGATAAAGTTCTGTATATTTATTATACATTTCCTGATCAATCTGCCTTAATGTTTCTTTCTGTTCCTCTGTGAAATTCTCATAGTCATCCTCATTCAGACCTGCATCTGCCACTGCCTGATCATGTTCATCCCTCAGCTCCTGTGGAATATCAGGTACTGTTTGCTCATCTTCAGGTAACTGACCTGTGATCTGAGAGAAACGCAGTTCTAAGTTAAACTGATCTGGAACTTTGATTTCTTTCAGATAGTCTTTTTCATCCGGTGCTCCTGCCGCGATTGCATCCTCCTGAGTTGCGTTCTCTGCATCCTCTATTCCAATTGCTGCTGCCATCTCCTCATTCGTAGCATCAGATGGTTCATCAATTCCTTTCTCTTTCCAAAATTTTTCCCATGCCTCATTAAATTTGGTTTCTCCAGCAAAATCATAAGTAAATTCTGTATTATCGATACGAAGCACTCCTGCAAATGTATGATCATCGATCAACTGTCCATCCAGCGGTGCATTCACCAACATATCACCCTCATTAAAATCGCAGTTTATCCAAACACTGCCATTATCCAGACGGATATATGGGGTTCCATCTTCTGTCAGCAGCGTATTCGGGATTTTGTCTTCCATACTGATGATGAGGGATATGTACAATGCGGTATCGTTGCAGTATACTTCTGAGACGGTGAGTGTTGTGCCGTTGTAAGTCTGACTCCATTTACTGTCAGTGGTCTCTCCATTCTCAGCTGCTGTAGTCCGAGTATTGTCACCGTTTGAAAATGTTTTCTGCTCTGCTTCATTTTGAGTATCATTGTCTGCTGTGTTTTCATCCTCTAAAGGTGTCGCATATTTGCTGAAATCTCCTGAGAATCCAAGGGAATTGCCAATCTGTTCAAATACATTTCCAACCAGAGGAATGTTCTCTGCAAATGCCGGGTTTGTGATGCATGCTGCGGAAAATACTGCTGCGGCTGCGGTCATGCCAAGGGCGGCTTTGTATACTGTTCTGAATTTTTTGTATGGTTTTGCTGTTCCTGCTGATTTCTTTCTGGAATTTCCTGTTGTTTTCTCTGGTAATTTTCGTGTTGCATCTTTTATATTTTCTGTATGATTTCCGGTATCTTTGCTGTTATTCATAGTTATCAGGCCTACAATTTCCCTGCTATCTTCTTTTACTGTCTCTTTCTCTGTGCTTTCTGTATTATCTTTATTTCCAGAAGCAGCTGCCATTTCCCTGATTCTGACAAACGCTGCATTCTTTGCATCTTCTGCCTGTTTAGGTAATGGGAAATCTGCCTGCATGATTTCTTCAATGGTATTGTTATCTCTGTTATTGCTATTTCTGTTATTCTTTTCTTTGTCAAAATCAAATTTCTTCGCCATGCTCACTTCATCCCTTCCTTGCACTTACTACTATACTTCCAGTTGTCCCTGCCTGTGTTTTCAGGATTCCTTTTCTGTCACCCGCAGATCTTTCTTCTACTTTCAGCAGTTTCCTGGATTTCGTCTGCTGTGTTTTTTCCTGCAGGTCAACATTTTCTGCTGATGCATATTCCTGCTTCAGCTGCACACGGGCTCTTACGAGTCTGGTTTTTACTGTGTTTTCATTCATATTCAATATAGAAGCAATGTCTGCAATCCGAAATCCCTCTACATAATACAGAACTAATATGATCCTGTAAGATTCGTCCAGCATCCCGAGCATTTCCTTAAACTCAAATTCCGCAATGGACATGTCCTGTCCCGGGACTTCCGGGAATTCTTCAGCTCTGCTGAAGTTCTTGTAGTGCCTGTGAATCTTGTTGCATTCATTGATCAGAATGCGTATCATCCAGGTTTTGAAATACTCAGGATTTTTCAGAGTATGTATTTTTTCAAAGCAGGTAAGTATGGTATCCTGCATGGCATCTGCGGCATCCTCATCATTATCCAGGATTCCCCTCGCCACCTTGTACATTGCCAGAGAATTCTTTTCCATCAGTTCAAGAAATGCATCTGCATCTCCGGCGATGGAGCGTTTTACCAACTGTATCAAATGCTGATCCTCCTTGCTTAGATGTTGTATGTTTCTGTAAATGAGTTTCATTCGAATGAAGTTTTATTGTTTTTGTTTTACACTTATTAGATGAGGAAATGTAATGAAAAGTTTCATATGTCTTAAATAAATTTTCGAATGTCGAATTTTTTATATTTATTATAACTGCCCATCTGCATATCATTGTAATGCAAATAAGTTATAAGTCCTGAATTTTTCCCACAAAAAAACTGGCACATTTCTGCACCAGTTTTTTACCATTCTTAATATTTTCTTTTTATTCTTCAGTATTTAATCTTTTCTGATACATGGACTGAAGCAGGAATTTTCCTGTATCTGTTTTGAATACTTTCTCCAGCATGTTTCTCACATTATTTCCGGAGAAATTACTCTCGTCTGCATTTACCAGATAATCAGCTTCTATCATGATCTGATAGTCAATACCATTGATTCCTTTTATTGTATGATGATGGCTTACAATATAGGAAACACGGTCTACGAATTCTTTCGGCAGGTCAGAATCTGCAAAAAATTCTTCTATCAGCGCCGCGCTCTCTTCCTCCTGATGCTTGCCGTTGGTATTTCCATATTTCACCCTGCACAGAGGACAGGCAATATCATGCACAACTGCAGTCACCTCCACCAGCTTCTGTATCTCCGACGAGAGATTTTCACCTTCTGCAATTGTTTTCGCATATGCATATACCTTCATGAAATGGTTAATGTCATGAAGATTTCCTTTTGAATACTCTACCATTTTCTTTACGACTTCTGCTACTGTCATATTTTATTCCCGCCTTTCTCTTCTTGTTTTACCGGATTTTGAAAAAACAGCAGAATCTTTCAATCCTGCTGTTTACTATTATCAATTATTTGCAGAGTTCTTCAGCCATTGCCTCGATCTCGGCTTCGTTTGCTTCGCTGAGGGAGGAGGTGATCTTTACATTATTTTCCAGCCATGTGATATTTTTGCTCTTCTCGAACATTCCCTGCATAACCTTTGCGGCTGCCGGAGCCCAGCTTCCGTTTTCAATAAGACCGATCGTACGGTTCTGGTAGTTACGTTCTGTAAGGCTCTCGATATAAGTGCGCATGAACGGGAAAATATCTCCATTATATGTGATCGTAGCAAGTACCAGTTTGCCATAACGGAACGCATCTTCTACCGCTTCTGCCATATCTTCTCTCGCAAGGTCACATACAACTACCTTCGGACATCCTTTTTCTTTCAGTTTCTCTGCCAGAAGTTCTACTGCTTTCTTTGTATTTCCATAAACAGATGTATAAGCGATCATGACACCTTCGCTCTCTACTTTATAAGAAGACCAGATATCATATTTCTCAAGGTAATGTCCCAGATTCTCTGTCAGGATTGGTCCATGCAGCGGACAGATGGTCTGAATATCCAGAGTTGCCGCAGTTTTCAGAAGTTTCTGAACCTGGGTGCCGTATTTTCCAACGATTCCGATATAGTAACGGCGTGCTTCGCAGTCCCAGTCCTCTTCTACATCAAGTGCTCCGAATTTACCGAATCCATCTGCTGAGAACAGAACCTTGTCTGTGCTGTCATAAGTGACCATAACCTCCGGCCAGTGAACCATCGGTGCGAATACAAATGTCAGGACGTGTTTGCCAAGTGTCAGGCTCTCACCGTTTCCTACCACCAGTTTCTGTCCGTCCAGATCCATGTTTCTGAAGAAATTCTCCATCATGGTAAATGTCTTTGTATTGGCTACGACTGTTGTATCAGGATATGCCTTCATGAAGTTTTCGATATTTGCGGCATGATCCGGTTCCATATGCTGAACAACCAGATAGTCCGGTTTCGCGCCGTTTAAAACCTGTGCTACATTTTCGAGCCATTCATCCCTGAAGCTGGCATCTACGGTGTCCATAACTGCAATCTTCTCATCCATGATCACATAGGAATTATATGACATACCGTTCGGCACTACATACTGTCCTTCAAACAGATCTACCTGATGATCATTTACACCTACATAATAAATATCATTTCCGATTTTCATGATTAAACTTATCCTCCTGTCATTCCTGATGTACTCCCGTTACCGTTTACTTTATTGTCAGTAACGGTAACAAATTTCATAAGTTTTCTTTTCTGTACTTATTATATCCAATTTACTGTTGGAAATCAATACGTAAAAGAAGAATCCCTTCCGCCCTTTGTAACAAAAAGGGAACTTCCTTTTTTATAAGGAAATTCCCTGAATAGATAGATTTTTATTTATAAAATTTTTTCTTCACTGCCTCTGCCAGAAATTCCGCAGTTCCTTTTACACCGAAAAGACTGCTGTCGATCAGTATATCTTTGTATCGTTTATCATCCGGGAGGTATCCGGCGTACTGCATATGATAAGAGTTTCTCGCTTCATCTACAGACTTGATCATTCTGCGTGCTTCTTCCTCTTCCAGTCCCAGATCCTTGATACAATGTTCCAGTCTTGCATCATAGGACGCATAAATATAGATATGCAGACTGTTCTTTACGTCGCTCAGAATGAAATCCGAGCATCTTCCCACGATAATGCAGTTATCTTTTTCTGAGAGGAACTGTATGATATTTTTCTGGGTGTCAAAGATTTTGTCCTGCGTACTGCTGGTTCCTTTTCCAAGCGGAAATACCATTCTGGAAAAAGGATTTACGGTCTGTTTTACTGCTTTTTCCTCTTCCTGATTTACTACAGAAATAGGAAGCTTCAGTTTCTGTGCTGCCTGATCGACAATGTCTCTGTCATAGTAATCGATTCCCAGAATCTCACTCATATTTCTGGCAATCGGACGCCCCAGGCTTCCAAACTGTCTCGTAATTGTAACCACATAATGCTCCATACTCTATCCTCCTGCTCTTTTCTTGTTACTGTTCATTTCACTTTCAGTAACTATGCCAGAATTCATTCCAGATTTCCTTAGTACAACGAAGTTTGGACTCATATGTCCCGGGATTTTGGCATACTGAACAGTAACCCTTGTGCTGTCAACTATTACTCTCTCTTACGATTATAGCACAAATCCCACAACCGCAAAACAGGTAATAGACAGTACACTGGCTATAATTACGTATGGAATCTGTGTCAGTGCGTGTTCTATACTGTCTACGCCGGAAGACTGTGCCGCGAGCAGAGTTGCATCTGAATAAAAGCAGGCATGGCTTCCGAAGGTTCCTCCGGAAATGACTGCTGCCATGATCAGCACCGGATTGGCACCAAGGGCTGCGCCCAGAGGAAATACGATCGGTGTGATAATGGAACTCATCCCCCAGTCAGATCCTGTGGTAAATGCAAGAACAGCACCGAGGATAAATACCATTGCCGGGAATACCGAAGCGAAGAGGAACGGCTCTGCCAGCTGTATGATATACTCGGTCATTCCCATTTCTCCGGAAAGGTCTTTTAAGACAAAGGTAACCAGCAGCATCGTCAGTGTAGGAAGCATATCTCCGAAGCCCCGGATCATACTGCTTAAGAACGCATCTACTGTAAGGATCTTCCTCGGAACGTACATGATAAAGCAGACGATCAGAGCAAGGATTACTGCATTTAAGATATCACCGGAGATTACAGCAACTGCAACCAGAACTCCCATAGGGATCAGGAAATTCCAGATATTTCCATCATCATCCATCTCCGGATCTTCATGGTTATATTTTCTGCTGGCATCCGAATAAACTTTTCCGGTCTCCTGCACTCTCTGGTACGCTTTTTTCATCGGTCCTAATTTCGGCATCCATCCCATAACAAAGAGGAATACGATAACCAGTGTGATGATCGGATAAAACAGGAACGGAATAGCCTTTATGTATGCTCCCATAGCACTTGTTACTCCCAGGGCCTTAACACTGTCCTGCTCAAAAAACAGGCTCGCATAGAATACCGCCCAGGTGGAAAAAGGAAGCAGGACGCATACCGGCGCTCCTGTGGAATCCAGAAGGTATGCCAGGGTTTCCCTCGGAAGCTTCTGCTTGTCGCTGATCTTCTTCATACAGGTACCGATAGACAGTACATTCAGATAATCATCCACAAAGATCAGAATTCCCATAATAAATGTTGTCAGCAGAGTCTTTCTCTCTGTGTTGCAGACCTTTGAAATATATTTTGAAAAACCAAAGCTTCCCTTAGAATCTGTAAGCAGGCTGATCAGACCGCCAAACAGCAGGCACACCAGCATAACCCATACGTTTTCAGACAGCATATCCTGAAGTGACTGGCTCCATCCTGTCAGAAATCCTTTTCCATAGAGAAAAACCGCCGCTACCATAGAACCTGCGATCATACACTCCACGCAGCGTCTGGTAACTACCGCTCCTACGATAATAAGGAGCGTGATAATAATCGCAACAAGCCCTAAATTCAAATTCATATATCAGTCCCCCTTTTTCTCAGGCAGGTTGTTTTAGTGTTCATACCATCCTACAGTTCCCGGTTTCATATTAATATTGATCTGTTTGATCTCCTGATACTCTTCCAGTCCGTGAACACCCAGTTCTCTTCCGATTCCGCTCATCTTGTAGCCGCCCCATGGCGCTTCATTGAATGTCGGATTATAGCAGTTGATCCAGGTGATTCCGGCACGTATTTCTTTAATTACGTGCATTGCTCTGGAAATATCGGAGGTAAATACTGCTCCGGCAAGTCCGTAAGGTGTGTTGTTCGCCATATCAATGGCTTCCTGCTCTGTTTTGAAGGTCTGTACGGTCACTACCGGTCCGAAGATTTCTTCTTTTACGATCGTCATATCATCTGTGCATTCATCAAATACGGTCGGACGGATGAAGTATCCTTTCGCGCATTCACCTTCTGTATAACGTTCGCCTCCGCACATTACTCTGGCACCCTCTGCTTTTCCTTTTTCGATATATGACAGAACTTTTTCCATGTGGCTCTTTGAAACCATAGCTCCCATATCCGGATTGTCCATCGGGTTTCCGATCGTGATGGCATTCGCTTTCTTTACAAGTCTTTTTACAAACTCGTCTTTAATGCTTTCTTCTATGATAATCCTGCTGCCTGCGGAGCAGATTTCACCCTGATTTAAAAAGATTCCGATCATGGCCCACTCTACGGCTCCGTCCAGATCTGCGTCTGCAAAGATTACGTTCGGGGATTTTCCGCCAAGCTCCAGACCTACTTTCTTCACATTGGAAGCAGCCTGACGCATGATGCTCTGACCTACTTCTGTACTTCCGGTAAAGGTTACCATATCTACATCTTTATTTCCGGCAAGTTCATTTCCGATCGTACCGCCTGGTCCCATAACCAGGTTGGCTACACCTTTCGGCAGTCCGCATTCTTCAAATATTTCAAACAGTCTGATGCAGGACAGTACACATACAGAAGCCGGTTTGAATACTACACTGTTTCCTGCGGCAATAGAAGGTGCCAGTTTCCATACACCCATAAGAAGCGGATAATTCCACGGTGTGATCTCTGCGCATACACCTACCGGTTCATGAACTGTATAGCTGTGCATTTCACCGAATCCTGAGTTTACATCATAGCATCCGCCATGAGGCGTTTTGATCAGGCTGGCATAATATCTGAAGCAGTGAACCGCATCATCCACATCTGCCTGTGCTTCTCTGTAAGGTTTTCCCATATCCAGACAATCGAGACGTGCAAACTCTTCGCTGCATTCTTCCAGTTTATCTGCAATTTTGAGAATGATATCGCCTCTTGCCTGAGAATCCATATCTCTCCACTCTCTTGTTTCGTAGAAGGATTTTTTTGCTGCTGCGATGGCACGTCTTGCGTCCTCCACAGAAGCCTCTGCGATCTCAGCCAGTATCTCACCGTTAGCCGGATTTACGGACTGGAATGTCTTACCTTCACTTCCTGTTACCCATTCGCCGTCAATATATAATTTTTTTACTTCCATATATATACCCTTTCTGCTTTAAGCGTAACTGTCCTCATCGAGCAAGCGGATAAGATCATCCGCTTCGCTGCTTACCTGTCAGCAAGAAAGAATCCTGCTTTGCAGGATTCTTCGCCTGCGGCGGGTCGCTTCAGCGACATAATACCTCTCCGCCGCAGTGCGATCCTGCCCGGAGGGCTTTTTTATATCATAGGAACATTACGGAGTAATTTCCTATGATATAAAAAA
>CAVCYJ010000102.1:0-9954 GCA_963605995.1 Holdemanella biformis
GCCGCATTTCTGTTTGTGCTTACAAACTGATTATGATCCAGTTTGATGACATTACCCTGAGCCTTTGCGATCACGCTTGCCACACGCACCAGTTCACCCGGCTTATCCGGAATGAGTACGGATACTGTGAAGATTCTGTCTCGCTGGATCAGACCATGCTGAACAACAGAAGACATCGTGATCACATCCATATTTCCACCACTTAAAATAGAAACAATCTTCTTTCCCTTTACATCCAGATGACGAAGTGCTGCCACTGTCAGAAGACCGGAATTCTCCACGATCATTTTGTGGTTTTCAACCATGTCAAGGAAAGCAACGATCAGCTCGTCATCCTCGATCGTGATGATCTCATCCAGATTTTTCTGGATATATGGGAAGATTTTCTTACCAGGTGTCTGTACAGCAGTACCGTCTGCGATCGTATTTACATGAGGAAGAGTCACAACCTCCCCCTTCTTCAGAGAAGCCTTCATACAGGCTGCACCTGCCGGTTCCACACCGATCACTTTGATATGCGGATTCAGCAGCTTCGCAAGTGTGGAAACACCTGTTGCAAGTCCGCCTCCTCCGATCGGAACCAGGATATAATCAACAAGCGGAAGTTCCTGAACAATCTCCATTGCGATTGTACCCTGTCCTGTGGCAACTGCCGGATCATCAAACGGATGGATAAATGTATATCCTTCTTTCTCTGCCAGTTCCAGCGCATGCGCACATGCCTCATCATATACATCTCCATGCAGAATAACCTTCGCACCATAGCTCTTTGTTCTCTCAACCTTGATCAGCGGAGTCGTAGTAGGCATAACGATCACTGCCTTCACTCCATATTTATGTGCCGCATATGCAACACCCTGCGCATGGTTTCCCGCGGATGCTGTGATCAGACCTTTATTTCTCTCCTCATCGGAAAGAGTGCTGATCTTATAATAAGCACCACGAACCTTGTATGCACCTGTACGCTGCATATTTTCCGGTTTTAAATAAACCTTGTTTCCTGTAAGATCACTGAAATAGCTGCTCTTGATCAGCTTTGTTTCCTGTGTGACCTGTTTTACGATCTCTGATGCCTGTTCAAAACTTTCTAATGTAAGCATTGTTCTTCCTCCGTTTTTTTGTCTTAATCCTAAGCGTCCGGGTTTTCTTTATGGTCCACATCAAACAACGCATTTACAAAAGCATCTGCATCGAATTTCTGAAGATCGTCAATACTCTCTCCTACGCCAATGTATTTCACCGGTATATCCAGCTCAGACTGGATTGCAACAGCGATACCGCCTTTGGCAGTCCCGTCTAATTTGGTAAGAATGATACCGTTGACATTTGCGACCTCCGCAAACTGTCTCGCCTGTGCAAGAGCATTCTGTCCGGTAGTTCCGTCCAGGACAACCAGCGTCTCCAGATATGCATCCGGATATTCTCTCTCCAGGATCCTGTAGATCTTGCGAAGTTCTTCCATAAGGTTCTTTTTATTATGAAGACGTCCTGCTGTATCGCAGAGAAGTACGTCCGCATTTCTTGCTTTGGCTGCTGCCACTGCATCATAAATAACCGACGCAGGATCAGCTCCCGCCTGTCCGCCGATGATCTCAACACCGGCACGATGCGCCCACTCAGTCAACTGCTCTCCTGCTGCCGCACGGAATGTATCCGCCGCCGCAAGGACCACTTTCTTCCCCTGGTCCTTTAGCTTTCCTGCAAGCTTTCCTACTGAGGTAGTCTTTCCAACACCATTGACACCGATCACGAGAACTACAGATTTACGGTTCTCAAACTCGTACTCTGTACTGTCTACGCGCATCTGATCCTTGATCTCCTCGATCAGAAGCTGCTTACATTCCATCGGCTGTTTGATATGACGCTCAGAAACCTCTTTCTTTAAATTCTCAATAATAGAAGTAGTTGCATTGATTCCGATATCACCCATGATCAGAATCTCTTCCAGCTCTTCATAAAAGTCTTCATCAATGCTGGAAAATCCACTGAAAATGTTATCAAATCCAGCCACGATATTATCTCTGGTCTTTGTCAGTCCACTGACTAATCGCTTAAAAAAGCCTTTCTTTTCTTCTGCCATAAAACTCCTCCTGCTACTGGGTAAGCTGGTTTTCTACCAGATCAACAGAAACCAGTGTGGATACCCCTTTTTCCTGCATGGTAATACCATAAAGCCTGTCTGCGGCATTCATAGTTCCACGTCTATGCGTTATTATAATAAATTGTGTGTTTTTCGTCAACTTCTGTAAATAACCTGCAAAGCGTCCGACATTGGAATCGTCCAGTGCCGCCTCGATTTCATCCAGCAGACAGAACGGTGACGGCTTCAGATTCTGGATCGCAAAAAGGAGGGCAATAGCCGTCAGTGCTTTCTCTCCACCGGAAAGCTGCATCATGTTCTGCAGTTTCTTTCCCGGCGGCTGAGAAATGATCCTAATCCCCGCTTCCAGGATATCTGCTTCCTCATCCAGTTCCAGTGTTCCTTTTCCGCCTCCGAAAAGTTCTTTGAATGCCTTGTCAAATTCCTTCTGGATCTCACTGAATTTCTCGGAAAACTGCTTTCGCATTCCTTCATCCAGTTCCTGAATGATCTGCTCGAGAGTTTTCTCCGCTGTGACCAGATCCTCATACTGACCAGAAAGGAAGGTATGACGTTCCAGAAGCTCTTTGTAATCTTCGATGGCATTTACATTGACGGAACCCAGTTTACGGATATCATCTTTGATCTGAGCTGCCTGCTTCTTCATCTCAGAAAGGTCTGTCAGTTCTTCTTTCTTATAAGAGAGGGCATTATTCGGAGTGATCTCATACTCCTCCCACATATAGGCGATACGTTCCTCTTTGCTCTCTTCCAGTTTATCCATCTGCCCCTGCAAACGGTAGCATTCCTTATCCAGAAGACCGATCTGACCGGAAAGCTGATCGCGCTTTTCAAAAAATTCTTTGTGCCGGGAGTTTCTGCTTTCTTTTTCTTTCTGCAGATCTTCCAGTTCTTCCTTCGCCTGCTGTTCACTGACAACCGATTCCTCTGCCTCTTTCTTCAGGTCTGTGATGGTCTGCTGCTTCTTTTCCATCTCTTCACTGCTGTGCGCAAGGGATTCGTAGATACCGTCTTTCTCAGTTTTTAACGCAGACATTTCTGATTTCAGTCGGCTCAGGTTCTCCTGGTCAAATTTCTCTTTCTGTCCCAGAGACGAGGACTGCAGTCGGATTTCTTCAAGTTCTTTGGAAATCCTGCTCTCTTCAGACTTCCACTCATCCAGTTCAGACTGCTTCGTCTCGATAAAGCTCTCCAGCTCTTTCTCATCCTGTTTTGACTTTTCCAGTTCCTGAGTAATCCGCTCATGATCCTGCCTGATCTCCAGTACCTGGCGTCTGATCTCTGCCTGGTCACGATTGATACGGTCATATCCGCCACGGATCTCTTCCGCTTTCTTCTCCTGCTGCTTAATATTCATCCGGGCAGTATTCTGTTCAATATATTTCTGCTGTAATTTTTCCTGAAGCTCTGCGACAGTATTTCGGATCCCGTTTCTCTGATTCCTGCTCTCCTCGATCGCTTTCTGTATTTCAAGGAGGTTCTTCTTTAGCTGATTTACCTTTGTCTCCAGCTCTTCGATCTCACGGCGCCGTCCAAGAAGATTACTGTTGTTCTTAAACGCGCCACCTGTCATGGAACCTCCCGGGCTTAAGGATTCGCCTTCGGTTGTAACCATTCTCAGACTGTGTCTGTATTTTTTTCCGATGGCAATCGCATGGTCAATATTATCAACAACAAGCACTCTGCCGAGGAGGAATTTCGTGATCTGCTGATACTGCGGTGCTGTTGTCACCAGGTCACTGGCAATTCCCACAACTCCCGGCTCTCTCAGGGCTTCTTTCGGAGAAAACTCCCCACGTGGGCTGATACTGCTCATTGGCAGGAAAGTCGCCCGGCCGTAGCGGTTCTTTTTCAGAAACTCGATCAGAGTTTTGGCTGTCTGTTCGTTGTCTGTGACAATATTCTGGATACTTCCGCCTAACGCTGTCTCAATGGCGATCTCATAATCCTTATTTACATGGATCAGATCCGCAACAACACCCTGGATTCCGGGAACACGGTCTTTCTGCTCCATGACTCTCCGGATACTGTTTCCGTATCCGTCATATCGCTCCGTGATATTTCTGAGGGATTCCAGACGGGATGCCTCTCTGTGGTAAGCAGTCTGGCCTGCTTCCAGCCGGGAACTCTGTTCCTTTAATTTATTCTGGATCTGTGTAGCGCTCTGGTTCAGATGAGTACATTCAGCATTGATGGAACTGATCTGCTCTGTGATCTCCTCATACTGTTTCTGCACTTTGGAAAGGATTGTCTGCTGTTCTTCCTCTTCACTCTTTAATCTGAGGATCCTCTGACTGATCTCTGCCTTACGGATATCCGCCTGCTCCATCATCGCATCAAAACGCTGGGCTTTTCCCTTTACATTTGCACGGCTGTTGAGGATTTCAATGATCTCATTCTTGCCGTCCTCCACTGCCTGTGTGCAGGCCTCGATATTCTCCTGCACTGTCCGTAACTCTTCCTCTTCTTCAGAAAGCTTTGTACGTACTTCTTTTAACTGCGCATAAATACCGGAACGCTCTTCCTCTAATTTATTACAGGAATCCTCTCTCACAGACAACTCTGCCTCAATCGTCTGAAGCCGGTCTTTATAATGCTCCTCATTCTGTGCACCGGCCAGAATCTGCTCGTTCAGTACGTTGATCTGACCCTCTAACTGTTGTTTACGGATTGCCTGCTCCTGGCTCGAAATGCGCAGTGCGTCCATTTTTGCATTTAAGTCTTCCAGCTCTTTTTCCAGACGGTCATATTCAATCCTTGTCTGATCGTAGGACTTCTGAGTTTCCTCTAACTGATTCTGCGCGATATGATGCTTCTCTTCCAGCTCCTTCAGAGCCTGTGCTGTATTGGCAGACTCCATGAGGAACGTATTGACATCCAATTCTTTCAGCGTCTCTCTTTTCGCAAGATAGATTTTTGCTGTCTCGGACTGTTTCTCCAATGGTTCCAGTTGTCTGGTAAGCTCCGAAAGAATGTCTGTAACACGGACCAGATTCTGGTGCTCTTCCTCCAGCTTCTTAATGGTCGTGTTCTTTCTTCTCTTAAATTTAACAATTCCCGCTGCCTCATCAAAGAGTTCCCTTCTCTCCTCCGGCTTTCCGCTCAGGATCTTATCAATCTGGCCCTGCCCGATGATAGAGTAGCCTTCTTTTCCGATACCCGTATCATAAAAAAGCTCGTTGATATCCTTCAGTCTGCAGGAGGTTCCGTTAATCCTGTACTCACTTTCACCGGAGCGGTAAAGTCTTCGGGTGACTGTGACCTCATTAAAATCTACAGGCAGCTTGTGGTCGGAGTTATCAAGGGTAATCGCTACTGAAGCATAACTTAAAGGTTTCCTGGTCTCTGTTCCTGAGAAAATAACATCCTGCATATTTCCCCCACGCAGAGACTTGGCACTCTGTTCACCCAGAACCCACCTCACTGCATCTCCGACATTGCTCTTTCCACTTCCGTTCGGACCTACGATACCGGTGATTCCATTATGAAATTCAAAATTGATCTTCTGAGCAAAAGACTTAAATCCCTGTACCTCTATATTCTTTAAATACATAACTCTCCTGTTTACACACTGTTACGGTCTGCGGCAAAAAGCCCGGACCATACAGTAACACTATTTTTTCAGTACACGGATGGCCTGATAAGCTGCAGCCTGCTCCGCTGCTTTCTTTGTATGGCCGCTGCCCCGTCCCATTACTTTACCGTTCACTCTTGCTTCCACCGTAAAGTTCTTATCATGATCCGGTCCTTCTTCCTTTACCAGAATGTATTCCACCGGCTGTGTTCCGTTCTCCTGCACAATTTCCTGCAGGATGGTCTTGCTATCATAAAAGAGCTGTTTGTGTTCTATATCATTCAGGATAAAATTCAGCACAAACTCCTTTGCACTAGCAAAACCACCATCCAGATAGATAGCTCCCAATAAGGCTTCCGTTGCATCAGATACGATAGAATCCCTGTTTCTTCCGCCTGTCATATCTTCCCCCTTTCCAAGCAGCAGAAACTGTGGAAGTCCGAATTCTCTTGCGCAGTAAGCAAGACTCGGCTCACAGACAAGGCTGGCTCTCTTCTTCGTCAGTTCCCCTTCCGGTACCTGCGTAAAACTTGCATACAGATAATCACTGCTGATCAGCTCAAGGACTGCATCTCCCAGAAACTCCAGTCTCTCATTGCATCCCAGCTTGCCAAGCTTCTTCTCATTGGCATAAGAACTGTGTGTCAGTGCCTGTGTAAGATAATGTTTGTTCTTAAAATGATAACCTATGATTTCTTCTAATTCTTCTGTTTTTTTATTCATTCTTTTGCCCTCTCCATACAGGCAGAGCTCTGCCTGCACATTAGCAGGGCTGCCGCACAGACAGCCCCATTTCATATTTTATTTGATCGCGCGGATCGCTTCAACAGCATCACCGACGGTCTGGATCTGCTCTACAGATTCATTCTCCAGTTCAATGTCATATTCCTCTTCGATTCCCATGATGATCTGAAAGATATCAAGAGAATCCGCACCCAGGTCATCTACAAATGTAGTGTCTGCTGTGATGGAATCTGCATCAATATTGAGAACCTCTGCGATAATAGCTTTTATCTTCTCCAGTTCCATGATACCAAGGCCTCCTTCCTGTTTATCTGATCTATATCTTTCTTTTTACTCTGCCGCCAAACCTTCGTTCACTGTTCGCATTTCATTCTGCAAAGAACTATATGTTTGCCTCTACTCTGCTTTTGGCTTCGGTGTATCTTCCTTATCTTCCAGGATACGCTCTGCGATCTTTTCGTTGATCTTCTCCTGTTTGAACTGTACGCACTGGAAAATCCCATGCTTGATCTCGACAGCTTTGGCACTTCCGTGAGTTTTCACTACAAGACCCTTCAGTCCGAGAAGAGGTGCTCCGCCGTACTCACTTGCGTCAAAGGATTTCAGTGTTTCTTTTAATGCCGGCTTTACCAGAAGTGCTCCCACCTTGCTTCTGAGACTGGTCATCATCCCCTCTTTAATCTTGTGGATCAGAGCAGAACCAACTCCCTCATATAATTTAAGGATTACATTTCCAACAAAAGCCTCGCATACAACAACATCTGCATACCCTGCCGGAATGTCTCTGGCTTCAATACTTCCGATAAAGTTAATGCCCTTACATTCCTTGAGAAGCGGAAATGTCTCTTTGACAAGCGCATTTCCTTTTTCCTCTTCTGCACCGTTATTTACGATAGCCACCCGCGGATTCCTGATCCCGACTACGTGTTCCATATAGATAGAACCCATCTTCGCAAACTGTACCAGATGAGAAGGACGGGCATCTACATTGGCACCACAGTCAATCAGCAGAGCCACTCCATTGATCGTAGGGATCAGCGGTGCGAGCGGTGGTCTTTCCACCCCCCTGCTTCTGCCTACCAGCACCTGTCCGCCTACTAAAACAGCCCCTGTACTTCCTGAGGAAACAAAAGCGTCTGCTTCCTGTTTCTTAACCATATTCAGACCCACCACGATTGATGAGTCTTTTTTCTTACGGATTGCAAAAACAGGCGGTTCTGCTGTCTCGATCACTTCTGATGCATTGACAACCTGGATCTGTTCTTTCGGATAACCGGAGTATTTCGCCAGTTCCCGCTCGATCACTTCCTGCTTTCCCGTAAGCATTACTTTTATATCCTGTCTCTCTGTCACAGCTTCCACTGCAGCTTTGACAGGTTCCACCGGAGCATTATCCCCGCCCATTGCGTCTACCACAACTCTGACCTGTTCTGCCATATTATATCTCCTCGTTATCCTGTCGGTACTGATCATATCCCGGTACCGTATACATTTCATTCATAACCTGTATGATACTAAAGAACCCTTCGTAAAGTCAATAGTATCTGAGAAATTCATTGTCACTGTTCACTCTGTGCGTTACCATTCACCCTGTTCTCAGCAATACAGACAAAATTCCAGAGTACCTGTGTCAACGGAATCTTGATCTGTTTATTTCTCATTCCTCTGCGCTTCAATCTTCTCCGCCAGATCATTCAGATAAACCCATCTGTCCATCTTCTCGTCCAGATTTGCCTGAGTTTCCTCCTTCTTTTCCATAATCTCGCGAAGCTTCATGGAATTGGTTGCATTTGCCTCCATGTCTTTGTCCAGTTTCTCAAGCAGTTTTTCCAGTGCAGCAATGTCATCATCAATTGTCTCAAACTCTCTCTGTTCTTTGTAGGTAAATCTCAGTTTCTGCGGACGGTTCTGCTTCCAGTCTGCCTGGGAAGCTTTCTTCTTTTCCGCGCCGGAAGCTGTGTTCAAAGTCTCAGATACTGCCACACCTTTTCTCGCCAGAGCTTCTGTATAATCCGTATATCCGCCCTCATACTGAGTCAGATGTCCATTCCCCTCAAATGCAAAAATCCTGTCCACAATATTATCCAGAAAATATCTGTCATGGGAAACTGCGATCACGATTCCCGCAAAAGAATCCAGATAATCCTCTAAGATCGTCAACGTCGGAATATCCAGATCATTACTCGGCTCATCCAGAAGAAGTACGTTTGGCGCTTCCATCAGAACCTTCAGCAGATACAGACGTCTCTTCTCTCCGCCGGAAAGCTTGGCGATCGGTGCGTACTGCATTGCAGGATCAAACAGAAATCTCTCTAGCATCATTGTCGCGGAAATCTTTCCGTCTCTGGTCGGAATATACTCCGCCACATCCCGGATATAATCGATCACACGCTGATTCGTATCCATATCCGGTACCTCCTGAGCAAAATAGCCGATACGAATCGTCTCACCAATCTCAACCTCGCCTGCATCCGGCTGGATCATCCCATCAATGATCCTGATCAGCGTTGACTTTCCACATCCATTCGGACCGATAATTCCCAGGCGCTGATTACGCAGCACGATATAATCGAAATCATCCAGGATGACCTTATCCCCGAAATTCTTGCTGATATGATGAAGCTCTATCGTCTTTTTCCCCATACGCGTCTCAACGGAATCCAGTTCCACATTCGCATCCCTTGTCGGCGCTTTTCCATTCTTAAGAGCTTCCAGACGTTCCAGACGCGCACGCTGCTTGGTACTTCTCGCACGGCATCCTCTCTTCGCCCATTCCAGTTCCATACGGAGAACGCTCTGCCTCTTTCTCTCACTAGCAAGCTCCATCTCCTCACGCTCTGCCTTCAGTTCCAGAAATCTCGAATAATTTGCCTCATACGCATAAAGATTTCCATGCGAAATTTCAAGAATCTTATTCGTAACCCTGTCAAGAAAATATCTGTCATGAGTAACCATGATCACAACGCCTTTAAAACTTCTTAAGAAATCCTCAAGCCAGGTCACCATCTCATTGTCCAGATGGTTGGTAGGCTCATCCAGAAGCAGCACATCACACGGATTTACCAGCGTTCTCGCAAGCGCCACCCTCTTCTTCTGACCACCGGACAAATGATCGATCTTCTCTTCATGATCTGTAATCCCCAGCTTATTCAGCACATTTCTGGCCTCACTCTCCGTACTCCAGTCCTTCTGCCACTTTCCCTCTGCCACATAATCCAGAATAGAAGACTCCTGCGGAAACTCCGGCATCTGCGGCAGATACGTGATACGCAGACCATTCTGCGTAATAACCTGCCCCTCATCCGCTTCCTCCAGCCCTGCAATAATCTTCAAAATCGTAGATTTCCCGGTTCCGTTAATACCAATAATACCAATCTTATCTCCCTGATGAACCCCATAAGAAACATCATCAAGCACCACCTTCTCTCCAAACACCTTGGAAACATGCTCTATATTCAGAATATTCATAAACCCAAAAACCTCTCTCGTAATTTTCATTCCCACGAACCCTAAAAACGATTCGCCCTCCATTATA
>CAVCYJ010000103.1:0-9543 GCA_963605995.1 Holdemanella biformis
AGATCCGTGACAAAGGATCAAGTCTAATTAGTGACAAACTGAGAAATCAGCAACACATATCTTCCAGATTACGGGCTTCATAATACCTGCACAGGGAAGAGGCAAGTTCTTCGGCATCTTTCCCATCCCCATCCCGGATCATCAGAAAATTGTCACGCAGATATGTCTGATTGATATATTTGAGATTGGCATAGGTTTTTATGTTGGTACAGCTGTTTGTGGAAATAATGGAAATCCTGGACAGATTTCCGTCCTGGTCATAAATTTCGGAGTAATATTTTTCCAGAAGCAATGGCAGTCGGCTTTTGTCCTGCTTTCCTTCTACAATAAAAACAAAGCTGACATTCAGAAGGTCACTCGCTGTAAATCCCAGATCATCCAGAATCGCAGACAGATTTGTATGATTGCGGATCACAGAATATCCATCATCATCCAGAACCATCTGCCGGATTTGCCTGCTGTTAAACTGAAACAGCAGATTTGGGGAATGCGTTGTAAAAATAACCTGGCTTTTTCTGGAAAGTCTGTACAGGATTTCACTGGATTTCTTCTGCAGGGTAGGATGCAGAAAAATTTCCGGATCCTCCATCAGGATTATTCCGGGGATACGTTCTTCGTCTGCCAGATAGGCTTCCAGTAATGAAAGCAGATAAATACTGCGCATTCCCTTTCCAAGAGAAGAAATATGTTCCGGGCCGTGGGGCTCTTTGGGCTCCAGATAAGCATTTACCTGAAAGATTCTGTCTGTATTGCAGGTCAATTCATAACGGATGGTTCCGGATGTACCGCCATTTTTACGAAAGTTATCATTGACTCTCTGCGAAAAGCTGTCGAGATTTAACTGATATAGTTTATATTCCAGAAGTTTCTCAGTTTCGAAGGCATTTAGCTGCGACGGTGTCTTCTGATCAATCAGTCCGATACAGGAAAAACAGTGATTGCATTTTTTTGAACGGTCAAAAAGACAGCAGTCGGCACGCATCTGATTCAGCAGATCATCTTCCATAAATGATAACAGACTGTCCTGAATCCCATTCAGATTTCGCTGGCTGTCCAGATAATAAATTTTCGGAAAAACTTCCCGAATGACAGGATTATTCTTGTGGTATCCATCCGACATTCGGATACGGCCGTTGTAATTTACGATATAGGAAAATGTCAGTACGCCTTCCCTGTAGGATGGAAGTTTTTTCTGAAATTCCCTCATCCAGACTTCCATTCTTCGATAGGAACTGACCCTGCGGAGCCTGTGAAGAAGCTCCAGATCTTCCGGTGTGATTTCAAGGGCAACATCAATCTCTATATTCTGTTTCTTTTCGTTAAAATCTGTTTCTGTAATTTCGTATTGTCCGCCCACTGCACAGAGTGCACAGAGAACTGCGGTTTTTCCCACATTATTCTTTCCGACCAGTATCAGTGCATTTTCTATATCACAGATTTCCAGACTGCGAATGTAGCGGAAATTTCTGATATGAAGTTTCTGGATACGCATATGATTTCCTCCCCTTTTTACGAAATAGCTATAGTTATTTACAATCTAACATACAGGTGAAGTAATATTGACGAAAAAACATTTCATCTATTCTGATTTTACCACAATAATAAACGCAGAGTGAAATTATTATTGAATATAAAAAACGTTTTGCTGCTATAAAAAATATACAGTAATTTGATTATGATCAAGCCGAAAATTTGCCATTTATTATGCAATAGAATACAATATTCTCAAAGAGATTGCTCATTTACAGTGATATTGTCGGCAGATGAACTGTTATTGGAATTTTCGTCAGAAAACACTTGATAATATGAGGGAGGTAAAAAACAGGTATGAAACAGAAAAAGTTAAAAGACAATCTGAACGGGATAATATTTTTACTGTTGTTTTTGATGTATGTGTTATTGGGAAATAAAGTGGTCTGTGCTGAAGAAAATAAAACCGTTTCAGATTTTACAGGATATTATCTTTGTGATATGGAAGAAAAAGGACAATATGATAATCCGGAAGTCATGGAACTTTATTTTAATGACAGCGGCAATTTGGAGAGATACAGCGGATTGTTTGTAGGGACAACAGGCACTACGGTCTGCTACGAATACACGGATTATGAAATTCAGGGGAATACCATGATCTGTCATTATGCAGGAGCGTTTTCTCCTTATTATGGACCAAGGTCAGATATAGAGGCAGGAGTCCATGAATATGTATTGACAGAAGACGGGAATATTACTTCAGATAATCATGTCTGGTACAGATATCTTACAGAAGCAGAAAAACAGCCAGGAATGCTTGCGGATGTTCAGAAGACCGATTTTACAGAAGGAAAGTATTCTGAAGAATGTAGTTTTCTGGGCATTACAGGCTTATCCAGAAAAAATGTAAAAGAAATTACATTTTTAAATACATTAGAACAAAAGTCGGATCAGGCATGGGATATTTCAAAAGATCAGGATGGAAGCGTATATGCATGGCTTGACACTGAAAATAATAATGAGCATCTTTACATTGCGGCAGATGGCATGATAAGGGCAAATCCACAATCAGGAAGCCTTTTCAGATTATGTACCAATGTCAGAAGGATTAACTTTAATGAGAGTTTTGATACCAGTGCGGTACAGGATATGAAGTATATGTTTGCTGACTGTAAAAATCTGGAAGAAATCTCCGGTCTGGAAAGTATAGATACCAGTTCTGTTACAAATATGGAATCTATGTTTTCAGGATGCACAAATCTGAAGGAACTTAATCTGGATGAAATGGATGTATCCGGTGTTGCGAACTTCAGCAGAATGTTTTACAACTGTTCGAGTCTGAAAAATATAGATATTGATCACTTTCAGTTGGGTGGTGATCTGGAGTATGAGGACATATTCAAAGGGACAGTTCGTGAAGGTGATGCGCCTGGGCTTAGTCTGGAAAGAAATCGGAGAGTTGTTGCGTCTTATATATTGGATACACAAAACATTTCTGTTAAGGATGATTATTTACGTGCAAAGATAGTGAACACTTATGATGATGAATTAAAACAGCTTGATCTTACTGGTACTCTTACGGATACGCTATATGCGTTTAAAGAAATAAATGGTGATCAGATACCAGATCTGATTATTAAGAAACATCTGCAGGATTCATCTGACAGTTACAGTGCCTATACATATAATGAAGAGCAGGGCAGAATAGAACTGATTTCCGATTTCAAGATGGATACAGACAATGAAAAGGACTATGAGTTTAGATATGCGTATCCGGAAATTGTATGGCAGGGGACTGCAGATATGGATATAGAACAAGAGGAAAACAGTACGGACAATGATGATAATGCAGAAGATGAGAATGATACAGATACCGGGGATGAAGAAGATAATGAAGATGAAGAAGACTATGATTTAACGGTGTATGCAGAGAAAGACGAATATGGTTATGCCAGCCTTTTACTGTATGTGAATGATGAGCAGATGTTTGTACAGAAAATGCAAAGATATACGTCAGAGGCAGATATTTCAGGATATACAATGTCGGATCACAGTATATGGTTCTATATGAGGGCATATAGTGGGATGGCAGATGATTATTGTGGAATCCTGAGATATAAAGATGGGGAATGCAGAGAACTTTTTAATATGGATCAGGGTGTGAATGAGATACAGCTGGCAACAGATACTGGTCATAATTACTTTGAGGCAGATTTTACATCAGGCACAGATGAGATTTTACTTCAATATCATTTGTATACGATATCTTATGGAGAGGATTTTTCCTTTTCTGTAAAATATAGTTATAGTGATGGAGAATTCATTCAAAAGGATTGTCTGGCAGATATAAGTAATACAGACAGTGCTTCTTATACATTGGCAAAAGAGAAAAAAATATACGAGAGGATTGCCAGCCGTAAAGAAAAATATACAGCATCAGCAGGGACAGTCCTGATTCCGGATAAAGTATGGATATATAATGGAATCATCTGGCTGCAGGTGAAGGATCAGGAAGGAAATGCCGGCTGGATCCCTTTAGAGGCAGAGAACATATATCTGGAAGTTTCACATAGTTATGGGAGCTCCATAGAAGAGAAAATAAAAGAGAATGAAAACAATGATATATATTTTAAGAAATCATCAGTTCCGGATACTGCTGTTCTGTATCAGATGGGGGAGAAAAGTTTTCAAAATAGTGAGTATGAAAATGCAATTATATATTATCAGTTTGTCGGTATTCTGAATCGGAATTATGCTAATGCCAGAGAAGGGATAGAGCAGGCAGAAAGTAAGCTGAACGATGCATTATTTGCAGATATAAAATTGCAATGTGACAATCAGGAATATGAACAGGCATACGAAGAGCTGATCATGCAGAAACAATATCTGGAAGATGACGAGAAGTATCAGGAATATCTGGAATTATGCCAGAAAGAAATAAATACGGACGAAAATATCAGGAAAAACGGAAAGACGGAAACAAAGCATAAAGAGAAGGAAGATTCTGCTCCAAAGACAAAAAAACAGGCCAGGAAGGAACTGATAAAATTATTACAGATGGATAATATAGCATCTAAGCACCTTCTGGCATATAGTATGCTTGATCTTGATCAGGATGGAACTGATGAATTTATATCCAGAAGTTATACGCCGGAAGCCAGCGAAGGTGGCGCTTATGTGTATAATGTATATCAATATGATGATGCTTCCGGAAAGTATAAATGTTTATCGTATGCAACGTTTTATTCCTTTGTGGTTGAAGACAGTATATATTTCTGGAAAGAACAGGGCTATCTGGTTATTGACCGGAGTATGGCTGAATATGATTTTGGGGTTTACTCATTCCAGGATGGAAGTCTGCATGAAGAATATAATACATCTGTAGATATGAGTTATCTGCCGAAGGTAGAATTTAAGGAAATTAAACTGTCAAAAACAAAGGAAGGGAAATCTTACAAAAAGTATCTTGAAAGGGGATTGTTTGAAAAAGAAGTGAATGGACTGGATTCTGTCAGGTATGGCATTTATGATCTGGACGGAGATGGAATCTGTGAATTGATCATAAAGGGAAAAGATGATGATGAGAAATATCAATATCTATTAAGTACATATAAAAATGGCAGGAGACAGACACTGGGCTTTTTTGGTAACTGGCAGAATGGTGGAGATGGTGAGGTGTATACAATGGGGGAAAAGGGAAAGATTGTAGTGAACACCAGACTTGCCGACCGACAGACATACAAAATATATGATGTTACAGATGGTATTAAATTTCAATATTCAATATCAAAGCAATCCCTGGATGAACTTAACGATCAGGGTACTTATGAACGGGTATATGCATACAGTACTGAGGATGAACAGGGAAATGAGATAGAAGGCAGTATTACAACAGATGAACAGTGGAATCTCTTCGAAGACTCTTTGATACAAATTTCATTTTTTTCAATTCCATGGTCAGAGAGGGAAATGCAGGAAAATTATGAAAAGGCAAAGGCGCAAAAAGAAGAGGCTGGTTCGGTGATAGAATAGTGATAAAAACATACAAACCGGTTAATGGCATCAAGAGTATCTTTCAAGGTATCTCTTGGTGCTTTTTCTATTATCATAATGTAACCTCTTCCCTTTTTCAGATATTGTATGATTGTTATTTACTGACTTGTTCTGGGATATCAAAAACTATTTATAGACATAAAAAAGATATGCAATAACTTGATTACGATCAAGCCTGACGTTTGCTATTTACAATACAATAGACTATAATCAAGGAAACTACACAGTAAAATACACTATATACGGACAGTAAAGGTGCCAAACAGGATTCTGAATCTTCAAAGGTATAGGTAATTACAAAAGAGAATGGGGACAGGAGAGAGCTGGTTATGAGTGAGGCAGATAAAATAAAAAAATTCTATCGTAATACAATCGGACTAAAATCGGAAGCAGTGCTTGAAGAACTGGCCGGAAATTCAATTATCCGGACAGTGCGTGCAAAAACCCTGTTAGTCAGAGAAAATGATAAAATAGAAGAGATTTCCTTCCTATATAAATCCGGTGGTATTGTGAAATTCTATTATAAGAATCAAAAAGGAAAAATGCAAATCTATTGTTTTGCACATCTGCCGGGTGAACCGCTGGCAGGAATTACGAATCTGAACGGAAATATGACTTCTTTTCTGTCAGTGGAAGCAGTAACAGATTGTGAAATTATAAGTACTTCGGCAGATGTTATATGTAGTTTGTTACGGAAGAATGTAGAAATAATACTGGTTTATAACCGTATGCAGGGTACATCAGCATTACGGGAATATGAGTATAGAAAAGTAATGTTTGCCGCTACCCCTTCACAGAGATATGAATATTTCCTGGATACTTATCCGGAACTTATAGAGAAGGTAAATAAAAAAGATGTGGCATCATATCTGAACATAACACCGGAATGTTTCAGCAGGATATTAAAGGTGAGCAAGTAGCGAAGCGAATTGCGAATATCCGCTTGACTGCGTATGAAATCGCGCGTGTCACTTCCACATATTTATGCATTTTGCTGAAAACAATGAAAGTTTGATTTGAATCAAGTGACTGAAATGACAGAAAACAGAGAAGTTAGTATAATATGGTAACTGTTCAGTACCTTCACAGTTACGAGTCAAAATCCATTGAAAATCGCCTGCGGCGATGGGATTTTGACTTGTATGTCTCGGGATTTTGGCATTTTCATGCCAAAACACCTCGCGGAATAGTAGACTGCTGAATAGTTACATAATATGTACAATATGTAAAGAAGCGAAGGAGTGGGATAAGGCATGAAGAAATGCAGCAACTGTGGAAACGAAATCCTGGAAAAGGCTGTGTGCTGCCCGTATTGTGGTGCATCGCAGGAAGCCGGGGAGCATGCTGAGAGTAAAACAGAAAATGCAGATAAGGTCAGATATTGTAGCAAATGCGGAGAGAAACTGAAGGCAGGCTATAGTTTTTGTCCCGTCTGTGGGAAAACGGTCAGCGATACATCCTCGAATTTGAATCATGAAAAGGAAAAACCGCATAATTCTGTGAATATAAAAGAAGAACCGGAAATCAGACAGAACACTGGAAATAATATATCCGACATAGCAGAGAATATTGAGGGAAAAATCAAGAGTATTTCCGGAGAATATCCGAAGGGAATGCTGAAAGTTTTCTGCATTATAGCCGGAGTTCTTTATGGATACTGGACACTGACGTACCTTCCGTATCTTAGCTATTATGCGATGGCGGATAAAGCATGGGGATTTTTTATGATCCTGGCCTGTGCGTGGAGCTGTGCTATCTTTTTTGTTATAGCATTTAAGTGCAGGAAACAGTATGGTCTGCAGTTGTCCTATATGATATTTGGCGGTGCGATTTTAAAGAGTATTCTGCATCTTATCAGCATACAGAGACTTGCATCATATCAGTATTGGAAAAATTCATTTTCCAATTACTGGCCTGTTATCATTGCACTGCTGATTGCTTTGGTATGCTACTATTTTATGAAAAAAGAAGAGATGCTGGAGATACCGGAGAATACAACCTTTGTGGAAAATGTAAAACAGATTCCGGATGTGCTGCGTGCTGTTCTGGTAAAAGATGGTGTGGTGGAACATGGAAGCAATCAGGGCAGAACTAAAGCAGAGAAACCGAAAAAACCTGTGGCGCAGCCTGGTTCAGAAGCTGAAAAAGCTATATTTGTTGTGAACAGTGTTATATTTCTCGTTTTTTCAGTATTTTATACGATTGAACTTGTATATAATCTGTTCTCTGCATTTTCTCCTTTTAACCTTTTCACCAGCCTGTTCACGATTTTAACGTGTATTGCAATCTGGATGATTTACTGCAACAGCAGACAGGGAGTGCTGGATGCGGCTGGATTTACACTGGTTTATGGAATTAATGCATTCAGAATAGTAGTGAGGGTGATCATTTATATACTTCTGATGATCGCAGCAATTGGCGCAGATCTGGGTATGCTGGCATACCTTTTGGTATTTATCATTGCAGCGCTGGACATAGGTTATCTGTGTTCTATTGGAAGTATCTTTGGCAGAATGAAAGCAAATGCAAAAGGGCAGAGAGTCGAAATTACAGCAGGGATTTATCCTCTGTTTATTCTCTGTATCAAGACTTTGATCAAATTTGGAATGTTGGGATGGGCGATTTTTCAGCAGTCAACTGCAAATGAAATCATCAATACGCTGAATCAGTATGGAAACACTACATCATCCCTGGTTGGAGAAATATCTTCTTACCTGGGACTGGGATATGGATATGGCTACAGCCAGTCTTCTTCTGTTATACAGTCGTTTCTTAATCCTGTTATTGAGTGGATCCAGAATACACTTGGCTACAGCCGGAATTTTATAATTATGCTGATCGCAGTTGCCCTGCCTGTTCTGGAAATTCTGCTTCTTGTAAAGGTACGTTCTTATATGCATACAGGAAGTCAGTCAGGAGAGTTAAGTTAGTCCCTGATATTACACAAAGGCATTCTGTGCCTGAAGGCAGCATTGATCAGATGTTCGCAGAAGGAAAAGCAGTACAATGAAGAAGGAGTGCCGGAAGGAAGTTAATTATGGATAATGTAGAAAAGATAGAAAAGTTTTATCATGACATCATTGGACTAAAATCTGAAGCAGTGGTTCAGAAACTCGCGGAGAATTCACAGATCTGTAAATTAAAAGCAAAATCGCTGCTGATCGAAGAAAATGATAAAGTGGAGGATATTTCCTTTCTGTACAAAACGGGTGGTGTTGTGAAGGCATACTACAGGAACGGGAAAGGAAAAAATAAAATTCATTGTTTTGCGCATTTGCAGGGAGAAGCATTGGTGGGAATTATGAATCTGAACGGAAATATGACTTCCTTTCTGTCAGTGGAAGCAGTAACAGATTGTGAAATTGTCAGGACATCAGCAAATGCTATTTATGAGCTTTCGAGGGAAAGTGTGGAAGTAGCACTGGTCTGTAATCGTATGCAGAGTGTATCGGCAGCTCGGGAGTATGAGTATAGAAAAATGATACTGAACTGTACTCCTGTACAGAAATTTGATTATTTCCAGAAGGTATATCCTGAAATCCTCAAGGTAGTGAATAAAAAGGATGTGGCTTCATACCTGAACATAACACCTGAATGTCTCAGCAGGGTTCTGAAGACAAAAAGGGTTATGCAGTGAGAAAGCACAGGATGCTGTTTTGCGGAAATATAAAGAAAAAAATTCTTGACTTTTTTTATAACAATCCGTATAATAATCAACGGTAAATTTAGGAAACAGACATTTGGTTTTATTGGAAACGGTACATCCTCCTGGATGGTTATGAACAACACAAATCTCTAATTTATGTTATTCACATACTATCCAAGGAGGATTTTTTATGCCTAAAAACAAATTTCAGGAAGTTATTTTTACGATTATGATGGTGTTTGTAATGGTTTATGCCATGATCTGTTACAACATTGTACTGGACACAAAGACAATGACTAACGAGACATTTCTTCTGGCTTTTCATGAATTAGTATTTATGGGACCGATTGCATTTGTTCTTGATTTCTTTATCA
>CAVCYJ010000104.1:0-9524 GCA_963605995.1 Holdemanella biformis
CAAAGGTTGCATAACTAATAAACCACAAATTTCACCCCAACCAGGGTGAAAACACATCAGAATTCGGGAGGTGTAGTGATGACTAATTTTGATTTCCTGAAAAAAGAACCGAAATTTAAGGATTTTGCAGATGTAGCTGTTTCGGCGGAGAAGATTTTACCGATCGATTCTGCCGCATCTGTACTTAACTGCCGTCGGGCCATGGAATTTGCTGTTAAGTGGATGTATTCCGTGGACGGTTCACTTGTTATGCCATGGGATGACAGGCTGGTTACTTTGATGGGCACAGATGAATTCAGGGATATTGTAGATTCAGATGTTCAAAAAAGAATGGAGTTTATACGAAAGACGGGTAATTATGCGGCTCATACCGGCAAACAGGTAAAAAAAGAGCAGGCAGAGCTATGCCTGCAAAACCTGTATATTTTTCTTGATTTTGTGGCATATTGCTATGCGGATGATTATACAGAAAACAGCTATAATCCTCAATTGCTGCAGGAATCACAGGAAGAGTTCACGGAGCCGGCCAGAAACGCAGCAGATGACCTGAAGCTGGAAGAACTGATAAAAGAAAATGCAGCATTGAAAAAAGAACTCACCGTCCGTCGGGAAGAACATCAGCAGACATATGTGCCAAAACCGCTGGATATTTCCGAATATAAAACCAGAAAGATTTACATAGATTCTATGCTGCAGGATGCCGGATGGATTGAAGGTGTAAACTGGATTAATGAATATAAGATTCCAGGTATGCCGAATAAATCAGAAATTGGTTATGCAGATTATGTGTTGCTGGGTGATGATGGTCAGATCCTGGCGGTGATAGAGGCAAAGAGAACGTGCGAGGATGTATCCAGAGGAAGGCAGCAGGCGAAACTTTATGCGGATCTGATTGAAGAGAAACAGGGAAGAAGACCGGTTGTTTTTCTTACAAATGGTTTCGAAGTCCGTATTTGTGACAACCAGTATCCTGAGAGAAATATTGCTGCGATTTATTCAAAACGTGACCTGGAAAAGCTGTTTAATCTTAAGAAAATGCGTACAGATCTGAAGAAGATTTCCATAGACAAAAATATTGCAGGACGCTATTATCAGGAAGCAGCGATCAAAGCAGTATGCGACAGCTTTGACACAGGAAACCGCCGCAGGGCATTGCTTGTTATGGCGACAGGATCTGGAAAAACACGTACAGTAATTGCACTTTGCAAGATATTGCTTGAGCAGGGATGGGTAAGAAATGTCCTTTTTCTTGCAGACCGTAATTCGCTTGTGACACAGGCGAAGAGAAGCTTTGTCAATTTACTGCCGGATTTATCCGTGACAAATCTCTGTGAAGAAAAAGAAAATTATACAGCGCATTGCGTATTTTCTACCTATCAGACAATGATGAATTGTATTGATGCAGTACGTGATGAGAACGGAAAACTGTTCACCTGCGGTCATTTTGACCTGGTGATCTGTGACGAGGCTCATCGTTCCATTTATAACAAATACAGGGATATTTTTAACTATTTTGACGCTCCGCTGGTTGGCCTGACGGCGACACCCAAAGATGAAATTGACAAAAACACCTACGAAATATTTGAACTGCAAAACGGAGTGCCTACTTACGGATATGAACTTGCGCAGGCAGTAAAGGATGGATATCTGGTTGACTTCATGTCAGTCGAGACAACTTTGAAGTTTATCGAGAATGGACTTGTATATGATGAACTGTCTGAGGAAGATAAGAAGTTATATGAAGATACTTTTGAGGATGAAAACGGAGAAGTTCCCGACAGTATAGATTCAGCGGCATTAAATGACTGGATTTTTAATGAAGATACGATCAAAAAAGCACTTCATATCCTTATGACAGATGGATTGAAAGTGGATTACGGAAATAAAATCGGTAAGAGTATTATTTTTGCGAAAAACCATCGCCACGCTGAGAAAATATATGAAGTATTTGGAAAAGAATATCCTCATCTTGTGGGATATGCAAAGGTAATTGATAATTATTTAAACTACTCACAGAGCGCGATCGATGAATTTGCTGATCCGAAAAAATTGCCTCAGATAGCTATTTCTGTAGATATGCTTGATACGGGGATTGATGTGCCGGAAATCCTGAACCTTGTATTTTTTAAGAAGGTTATGAGTAAAGCGAAATTCTGGCAGATGATCGGGCGTGGTACACGTTTATGCCCGGGATTACTGGATGGTGTGGATAAGAAAAAATTTTATATCTTTGATTTTTGCGGGAATTTTGAGTTTTTCCGTATGAATAAGGGACGGGCAACTGCAAATATGATTGCTTTGCAGGGAGCGATTTTTCAACTGGAATTTGAAATTGCGTATAAATTACAGGGAGCTGCTTATCAGACCGGGCGATTAATTACGTATCGGAAATCGCTGGTAGAACATATGACTGCGAAAGTGCGGGAATTAAACAGGGAGAACTTTGCGGTAAGACAACATCTGAAATATGTGGATATCTATGCAGTGCCGGATAATTATGTAGTTCTTACTTATGAGGATACGCTGGCGGTCAGAGATGAGCTGGCACCACTGATCGAACCGGAAAATGATGATGCAAAGGCGTTACGTTTTGATGCATTGCTGTATGGAATTGAGCTGGCTTATCTGATCGGGAAGAAGCATGGACGTGCGCGAAAGGATTTGCTGAAAAAGGTTTCGGCATTAGATGGGATTTCCAATATACCGGAAATCATGATGCAGGCAGAGCTGATCGACCAGATTCTTCATACAGGATATCTTGATCTTGCGGGAATCAACGAATTTGAGTACATCAGAGAAAATCTTCGTGATCTGATGAAATATATTCCGGATGCGAAAAAAATCATTTATGATACTGATTTTGATGATGAAATCCTCAATATAGAATGGAAAGATTCCGATCTGGAAAGCGATGATCTGAAAAATTATAAGGCAAAGGCTGAATATTATGTCCGCAGGCATCAGGATAATGAAGTGATCACCAAATTAAAAACTAATATTCCGCTGACAGGAGCCGATGTGAAAGTGCTGGAAAATATCTTGTGGAGTGAATTGGGCACAAAACAGGATTATGAAGCGGAATATGGAGAAAAACCTCTGGGTGAGTTTGTACGTGAAATTGTAGGACTCGATATGAATGCTGCAAAGGCTGCATTTTCGCAATATCTGGAAGGAAGCAATCTGGACAGCAGGCAGATCTATTTTGTTAATCAGATCGTGGAATATATTGTACATAATGGAATGCTGAAAGATTTATCCGTTCTTCAGGAAACACCATTTACAGATCAGGGAAGTATTGTCGATGTATTTACAGATCTGAATGTGTGGATTGGGATCAGAAAGACAATTGATCAGATCAATGCGAATGCGTTGGCGGCATAAGCTGAATATACAAAGCTACGAAATTTTACGAAAGTGCGAAAAGCGGTTGACAAGTGAGTAAGTTTACACTAACATAAAGTTAGTGCTGTATAACATCTTCGCGGGCTGGCGGTGTTATGCTGTAAAGTATATTCTGTAAGAGCTGGTATGAGGGAGGAATGAGGAGAGATGTTTTTGCAGATACAGGGGATTAAGAAGTCTTTTGGTGTGGGGGACAGCCGGGTGGATGTATTAAAGGGGCTGGATCTCGAAATAGAGAGAGGGGAGTTTTGTGTCCTTTTGGGGCCGTCTGGTTCGGGGAAGTCTACGTTGCTGAATATTATTGGCGGGATTGATGGTGCGGATGAGGGAAATCTGATCATAGACGGGGAGCGTCTGGCGGATATGTCGGAGAAGAAGCTGTCTTTGTACAGGCGTAAGCATCTGGGTTATATTTTTCAGATGTATAATCTGATCCCGAATCTCACGGTGCGTGAGAACATAGAAGTTGGCGCGTATCTTGGCGACAAGCCGCTGGATGTGGATGAATTGCTGCATACACTTGGGATTTATGAGCATCAGAGGAAGCTTCCGAACCAGCTTTCCGGTGGTCAGCAGCAGAGAACGGCTATCGGCAGGGCGATCGTGAAGAATCCGGATATTCTGTTGTGTGATGAGCCTACAGGGGCACTGGATTATAATACTTCCAAGGAAATCCTGAAGCTGATCGAGACAGTAAATCAGAAGTACGGCAATACGGTCATTATGGTGACACACAATGATGCGATCAAAGATATGGCAGATCGTGTGGTGAAGCTTCGGGATGGTATGATCCGCAGGAATTATATGAATGAGAATAAAGTTCCTGCCGCAGAGCTTGACTGGTAAGGAGGACAAAAAGATGAAGTGTCCTTTAAGAAAACGACTGCGCAGAGAACTGAAAAGTGAGATCGGGAAGTACCTGGTAGTGTTTGTCCTGATGGTGGCAACGATTGGTTTTGTGTCCGGTTTTCTCGTGGCAGATGGAAGTATGCTTACTGCCTATAATGAAAGCTTTGAGAAATATCAGATAGAAGATGGGAATTTTCGGACGGCGGAGCAGATCTACAGCTCGCAGAGAGAAGAAATTGAGGCTCTGGGTATCAAACTGTATGAGAATTTTTATCTGGAGGAGGCTCTGGATAACGGGAATACCCTGCGTATTTTTAAGAACAGAGAAGAAATCGACAGAGTCTGCCTGATGGAAGGGCATCTGCCTGAGAAAACAGGTGAGATAGCCATTGACAGGATGTATGCAGATAATAATAAGCTGTCTCTGGGCGATACGCTGACAAGTGGCAAAAAGGCCTGGAAGATCACGGGGCTGGTAGCTCTTTCAGACTACAGTGCCCTGTTTCAGAATAACAGTGATTCCATGTTTGATTCGGTCCAATTCGGTGTTTCCGTAGTGACGGAACAGGAATTTGATTCTCTGGATCAGGAAAAATTACAGTATAATTATTCCTGGCTTTATGATCAGAAACCGGAGAATGAGAAGGAAGAAAAAGAGGTTTCAGAAGACCTGATGGAAGACATCGGAGGGATTGTTACACTGGAAGCTTTTGTGCCGCAGTATCTGAACCAGGCGATCATTTTTACAGGTGATGATATGGGCGGGGACAAAGCGATGGTAGTCATGCTGCTCTATATCGTTATGGTGATCATGGCCTTTGTATTCGGGATCACTATCAGTAATACGATCAGGAAGGAAGCGGGTGTGATCGGCACACTGCGGGCCTCGGGATATACCAGGAGGGAACTGATCCTGCATTATATGACGCTTCCGGTAGTGGTCACACTGGCCGGTGCGCTGATCGGAAATATCCTCGGATATACGGTATTTAAGGATATCTGTGTGGATATGTATTACGGAAGCTACAGCCTTCCGACATATGTGACTGTGTGGAATGCAGAAGCTTTTCTACTCACGACCGTGGTTCCGGTGTTTATTATGCTGGTGGTAAATTATGGTATTCTGAAGCATAAGCTAAAGCTGTCCCCGCTGAAATTCCTGCGCAGGGATCTCTCGGGGCGCAGGCAGAGGAGAGCCATCCGGCTGAGTCCGGGGATCAAAATTTTCTCCAGATTCCGGCTGCGTGTGATCTTTCAGAACATGAGCAATTATATCGTCTTGTTTATTGGGATCATATTTGCGAATCTGCTTTTGTTTTTTGGTCTGCTGCTTCCGTCAGCTCTGTCTCATTATCAGGGAGAAATCCAGGGCAATATGCTGGCAAAATACCAGTATATGCTCCAGGTTCCTGTCAGTGCGGCAAGTGGGAATAAACTGGAGGGTCTGATGTCTCTTCTGGAATTTTATATGGATTCGGAGACAGAGAATGAGGATGCGGAGAAATTTTCGGCATATTCTCTGAATACGCTGCCCGGAAAATATAAGAGCGAGGAAATCCTGCTTTATGGTATTGAGCCGGACAGTAAATATGTAAAAACAGACTTTACAGAAGAAAAAAAGGAAAACAGGGGTAACAGTGATATTACAGATGGTAATAATACAGGCGGCGATCATGCTGCAGACAGCAAAGATTCTGGCGGTGTATATATCTCCAGTGCTTATGCAGATAAATTCCTGATCCATGTCGGAGATACCATTACTCTGAAAGAGAAATATGAGAAAGATGAGTACTCTTTCAGAGTGGAGGGAATCTATGATTATACGGCAGCCCTTTGCGTTTTTATGCCAAGGAGCGAACTGAATACGGTATTTGATCTGGGGAATGACTACTACAGCGGTTATTTCTCGAATGCGGAACTTACAGATATCAAGAGCCGATATATAGGCTCTGTGGTGGATCTCGATGCTTTAACCAAGATTTCCAGACAGCTTGATGTATCCATGGGAAGTATGATGAATCTGATCAACGGATTTGCGATCATGATCTACATGGTGCTGATCTATCTGCTTTCCAAGATCATCATTGAGAAGAATGCACAGTCTATTTCCATGGTAAAAATCCTGGGTTACACGAACGGAGAGATCAGCAGACTTTATATCCTGTCAACCTCTGCCGTGGTCGTGATCTGCCTGCTGTTAAGTCTGCCGATTGAGACTGTGCTAATGGAGATACTGTTCCGTGAAATGATGCTTGCCAGCTTTTCCGGATGGATCACGCTCTGGATCGATCCGATGATCTATGCAGAGATGTTTGCTGCGGGAGTTATCACTTATGCTGTCGTGGCACTGCTGGAATTTAGAAGGATAAAGCGAGTGCCGATGGATGAAGCACTGAAAAATGTTGAGTGATAAAATTTGACATTGACTGGATTTTGTGTTACCGTAAGTCAGTGAACTGTTAAATCATCAGTTGGAAGAGGAGAGTAATATGAGAAAAAAAACAACTTCAAGAGCAACAGCAACTATTAAAGAAGCAACAACAAAGGCTACAGAAGCAGTGAAAGAAACAGTAGAGAAAACGATTTCCAAAGCTCCGGAAGTGATCGAGGAAGCAAAGGATGTTGCGGCTGATATTGCGAAGGCTCCGGTTGTAGAAGAGGCAAAGGAAACTGTAAAGAAAGCAGTAAAAGAAGTGAAAAAGAATATCGACATCAAAAAATTCGCAGAAACAACTATCGAATTACCTGGTTTTGCAGTTACAATGAGCTCCATCGAGGACGCGATCAAAGAAGACATTAAAGCAAAAGACATCGCAGGAAGAGAAATCAGCGTTTATTTAAACGTAGAGCAGAAAGCCGCATACTACACCGTAGACGGTCAGGGCTCCGATGATTACAAAATTGACCTGAATACATTATAAGAAAGTAGCAAAGCGGATGATTTTATCCGCTTAACTGACTGAAAAATGAATGCCCGCAGAAAAGTCCTGCGGATACGAAAGCAGCAGGAATGTTCAATGAATGAGCAGACCTGCTGTTTTGCTAATATTATTATGTTTTATGAAGCCTGTTCCTGTTCAAACAGATTTTCTCTTGTAATATTCTGCGCCCATTTTCCCTGGCGGTAGTGGTGGAATACCCACGGCCATTTCACGAATTCATCCGTACATAACAGGAAGTATACCCAAAGCACCGGAAGCTTCAGTACAAACGCTGCGAAAAATCCCAGCGGTACTGCATATACCCACATATCGATCGTATCACAGATCAGCCCGAACCTCGTATCGCCACCGGCCCGGAATACACCGGCGATCAGTGCCGTATTCACGGCAGACCCCATAAGATAATAAGTATTGATAAGCAGCATATATTTCAGATAATGCATAGCCCCGTCACTAAGAGAAGCAAATCTCATGACCAGCGGTGTGATGGCAAATACGATCATGCCGCCGACCACACCGGCAATAACAGTCATCTTCAGCATTCTGGAAGCATATACCTTTGATTTTTCCAGATCACCTTTTCCCATAACATTTCCAAGCAGGATCGTTCCGGCACTGGCGATCGCAAAACAGAAAACTGAGCCGATGTTCCGGACAACAGTAACCAGCGAATTGGCAGCGACGGCATCTGTACCAAGATGTCCCAGGATTACAGAGTACATGGAGAATGCCACACTCCATGATACATCATTTCCAAGTGCAGGAAGTGACAGCTTCATAAAGTCGCGAAACAGTACCTTGCTGCGGATAAACATATAAGTCAGATTCAGCTTTACATCCCTGCTGAGAAAAGAGACGATCACGCAGGCGATGAGCTCGATCAGTCTGGAAGCAGCCGTCGCAATCGCTACACCCGGAGCTCCAAGCTTCGGTGCTCCAAATAATCCGAAGATAAAAGTCGCATTCAGAATGATATTCAGAACAAAAGCCAGCATATTTAAAGCCATACTGATCGTCACACGTCCGATACTGCGAAGGATTGCCAGATAAACCTCCGTGATACCCCAGCATAAATAGGTAACACCCATGATTCTCAGATAAGAAGAACCGATCGAGATCAGTTCCGGATCAGAGGTAAAAATCCTCATCATAAGCTGAGGCGCAAAAAATGCGGTCAATGCAACGATCGCAGAAATTGTGATGGAGAATCGAAGCGCGATTCCCTCGATAGCGTGTATTGCCTGAATGTTGTTTTTTCCGAAATACTGCGCACACAGAAGAGATGCGCCGGTGCCAAGTCCATAATATACCATAAACAGGATATTAGAATAATTGGCGGCCAGAGACACTGCAGAAATCGCAGACTGCCCAACGTAATTAAGCATGATCACGTCAGCGGAGTTTACCGCCGCACTGAGGAGATTCTGAATAATGATCGGAATCGTCAGCTTAAACATCTGCCGGTAAAAATCGTCTTTACCGGTTGATAACGTATTTGTCATATGTACCCCCGTAATTAAATTTATAAATTTGCTACTGAGAACAGTAACATAAATCTTTGCTTTTTATGATAACTTTTTTTAGAGTCAGATGCTATCTCTATTTTGACAGATTTATACATTATTTTGACTTTGAGCTTCTTTTATGCTATTCTGGGGAAAAAGATGCCGGGGTTCAAAGTTACTTTGTGGCTAAGTGCTTAAAACAAAAGAAACAGGTGAAATATCATGATGACATTACAGCAGATAGATATGAATATTTTATTGTGGATACAGGAACATTTAAGAACAGATGCCCTGACTCCATTCTGGAAAGTGATCACTTTTCTGGGAAATGCGGGATGGTTCTGGATCGTGCTGGCAGTGGCACTGCTGGTTCCGAAAAAAACACGCAGGACAGGAATTGCAGCGTTACTTTCTATTGCAGTGGGATTTCTGATCACGAATGTACTGCTTAAGAATATTGTTGCCCGTCCGAGACCTTTTGACGCTTATACAGAGATTATTCCTCTGATCACCAGACCAACGGACTTCTCGTTTCCGTCGGGACATACATGCGCATCCTTTGCCTGTGCGCTGATTTTGTTCAGAATGCTGCCGGGGAAATATGGGGTTCCTGCAGTGATTCTGGCGGGCATGGTAGCTTTTTCCAGACTCTATCTGGGAGTGCATTATCCCGGAGATGTTCTGGGAGGATTTCTCGTAGCGGTATTTGCGAGTACGTTGGTGTATCTTCTGGTGCAGACATATAGTAAAAGGACAAAGGAGAGTTGTGTCCACAAATGCTGATTATGAGCGGGCAGCGAATATCTGCTTAATTATTCTGTAGCGA
>CAVCYJ010000105.1:0-9521 GCA_963605995.1 Holdemanella biformis
CAGCTTCTGTTTTGGAATAGCAGTTGGTAAGGTTACTGGTCACTCCGTTCTCAGTAACGTGCAGAAATATATGTTTGATGATGTCATACACCTCTTATTGCCAGGTCTGGGAGAACAGGGTATAATATTTTCTGGAAATATGCTATTAAAATTTGGAGAAACGATAATGGAATATGAACACATAACCCACTCTTTTACACCTGTCTACGATGAAAACAGCCGCATACTCATCCTCGGCACACTGCCGTCCGTTGCATCGAGGGAAAATAATTTCTACTACGGACACAGACAGAACCGTTTCTGGAAACTTCTGGCGCAGCTTTATAAGAAATATCAGTTCCCTCTGACGGGAAAAGCAGCCATCGTGCTGCCATCTACCAGCCCGGCAAACGCGGCATGGACATTTGAAAGACTGTGCGGAGCCTGGGAACAGATTACGCTTGACAATTGAGCAATTTTCTGCGTATATTGTAAAAAATGGAATATAAAGCGACGAATTAGCCGGATTATAAAACAGTCAGATATAACAAATGACAAAAAGTCACAGGGAACAGCAGAAAGGAGCAAAAATTATGGATTTAAAGAACTATTCAACAGGGGTACAGCACATCGGGATTCCGACAAATGACATTGATAAAACAGTAGAATTTTATCACAGGTTAGGGTTTGAAACCGCATTCGAGACTGTAAATGAAGAAGCAAACGAGAAGGTCGTTTTCCTGAAACTTGGAACGCTGGTAGTGGAGACTTATGAGAACCATGCAGCAAAGATGGAGCATGGAGCGATCGACCATGTTGCGCTTGACGTAAGAGACATCGAAGAAATTTTCCGGTATATCAATGAATCCGGATTAAATTCCACACAGGATACCATTCATTTCCTTCCATTCTGGGAAAATGGCGTGAAATTCTTTACAATCGAGGGCCCGAATAAGGAGAAGGTGGAATTCAGCCAGTATCTGTAAGTAAAAAAATAATCATTAGTGGCCGATACATTGACAGAAACAGTGTATCGGCTTTTCTTGTTGGTTATTTCCCGCAATTGAAGCAGGGAACTTACCTGATTAAGTTAAACTCTGGTAAAAATAAAGGTATATAAAAGGGAAAAGAGAGATGAAATATTTAAAGAAATGGTATATCAATCTGTCGATACAGAGAAAATTCCTGTATTCTACGTTAGGTGTTGCTCTGGTTGTTCTTTTGGCGGCAGGTATTTCACAGTACATATCTGCTTCGGCTATTGTGACAGAACAGACCAGGAAACAGTCAGCGGGAGTGATAAATGAACTGTCAGTCAATCTTGATCATTATTTTGATATGGTGCAGAACTCATTTGATTATATTGCAAATAACAATACGGTCCAGGAGGAACTGGAATCTGATGAACCGTATAAATCAGACGGTACAGAACTGTATTCTTATTATTCAAGATCCGGTCAGATCCGAAGACTGCTTCTGCAGGGATATACAAGCATCTATATGAATGATATACAGTTGTATGGCTATAATGGAGCAAATCATCTGCTTGCAAATAATCATGAGATCAATGAAGAGACAGCACAGGCATCCTGTGAACTGGCGGAGCAGGCGAACGGACGGTGCACTTATTATAATGCATCAGAGGAGGGGCTGATGTATATGGCGAAACAGATTAAGGATGCTCTGACTATGGAGCCGCTGGGAATACTGAGAGCATCTATTAAGCTGAGCTATCTGAAAAAAATGACCGTCACAGCAAGAGAGTCCCTCTCTGCGCATATTTTTCTTCTGGACAGTGACAGAAATATTCTGCTTGAGAGTGCAGAGAATGACGGGATAATTGAGGACAGGAGCTGGCTGAAAAAAATATCAGGAAATACAGGTGATTTCCGGCTTTCTGCAGATGGACAGGATTACAACTGTGTATATCAGAGAAGTTCTGATACAGGACTTACAGTTGTGGGAATGATTCCTATGAGCTTTTTGCAGAAAACAGCGAGAGGATTGCAAAAAACAACGATCATGCTCATTTTGGTAAGTATAATTTTGTGTATTTTTCTGGCTAATATTCTTGCAAAAGTAATTGCCGGTCCGATCGAACGTACAAGTAATGCAATGAAAAAGTTTGCAGGGGGAGATTTCTCTGTCCGTCTTCCGGAAGGCAGAACAGATGAGATTGGCGCCATGAATTCTGTTTTCAACCAGACAATAGAGAAGATTGAACAGCTTCTGAAACAGGTGGTAGAGATGGAAACTGTGAACAAAGATATTGAATTTCAGGCACTTCAGGCACAGATCAATCCTCATTTTCTCTATAATGTACTGGATACGATCAACTGGATGGCGAGAAAGAAAGGTGAAGACAATATCTGCCGTATGGTTACTTCTATCAGCAGTCTGATGCGTGCAAGTATCAGTAATAAGAGGAGTATGGTCTATATCCATGAGGAAATGAAATATGTTCAGGATTATCTTTACATACAGGAGACCAGATATGGAGACAAATTTACGTCTTATATCGAAGTTGATGAGGGATTAAATGAACTGGAAATCCCTAAGATGACTATCCAGACACTTGTGGAGAATGCAGTGGTTCACGGTGTGGAGAATGCAACATGGGACTGTTTTCTTTATGTTTCAGGAGAAATCGTGGACAAAATGGCAGTATTTACTGTAAGGGATGACGGAGTCGGAATGTCACAGGAACAGCTCGAGAAATTGTCGGAAACAGAAGAAGAACCGGATCATGAAGCGGAGAGGACACATACCCATCTGGGAGTTTATGCTGTCAGAAAGAGACTGGACTATGTATATCAGGGAAAAGCACGGATGAGTATTGCGTCAGAACCGGGAAAAGGAACAGAGGTGGTGCTGGCAGTTCCACTGGACGGAAGAACCGGAATTATTTACAGGGAACCTGATAAAATGAACGATGAAAACAACAAAAAAGAGGTGTTGGGAGATAATGGAATTACAGGTAATGATATTAGACGATGAATATATTATTCTGGATGGATTATGTTCGTTTCCATGGGGCGATTATGGATACCAAGTATCTGCAATTGCAAAGAATGGTCTGGAGGGCTTAGAGAAACTGGAGCAGGCAAAACCGGATCTGATTCTCACAGATGTGAAGATGCCGGGAATGGACGGACTGGATTTTGCAGAGAAGGCGCATGAAGTTTACCCGAATGCGGTTATTGTGATACTGACTGGATACGACAGCTTTGCCTATGCACAGAAAGCAATCAGCATTGGTGTAGAAGAGTATCTGCTTAAGCCGGTGGATTATGATGAACTTAAGGTAATGGCCGCCCGTCTTGCAGAAGAAATTCATAAGAGAAAGGATAAACAGCAGGAAGTTCGTGATCTGCGAAAATATTTCAACAGATCACTTCCTGCGTTAAGGTCAAAATTTGCAGGAAATCTTCTGTATGGAAGGATTCAGGGAAAAGGTGTGATGCAGGCACAGGCAGAGTCCCTGAATCTGACGATAGAAAAATATATTGTCTGTGTGGGCAGAAAGGCCGTAGGAGAGAACAGGATTCATGAAGGTGATAAATGGATAGAGGAATTTGCCTGCATTAATATCTTTGAAGAGATTTTTAACAGCTTTGGGATTAAGGTATTAAGTGATTATAATACGGCGGCTGCGGAGTATAATTTCATCCTGCTGTTTGGAAAAGATGAAGAGAATGTACTATGTATGGATAAAGCTTTACAGGCATGTATGAAAATCCAGGAAGAAGTAGAACGGTACCTGCATGCACATATGAACTTTGGGCTGAGTGATGTAGAAATGGATGAATATCAGGCAAACGCTCAATATCACAAAGCGCAGACTGCCTGCAGGCAGTGTGTTTATCTGGGAACTAATATCATACTCAGATATGAAGATCTTCAATATGAGAAACAGGAAAAACTGGTGATCACTTCAGGTGAGAAAACACATTTCATGATGACGTTGTTTCAGGATAGTTTTGAAAAAGCAGAGGATGAATTGCGCCAGCTGTTTCAAACTGCACCGGAGGATGCCGCTTCAGTGAAATTTGTTGCAATGGATCTGCTTCTTGGGTGTATGAAGTTTCCATATACATGTGCGGTTGACAGTCAGATCCATAACAAAAACTGGAATCTTACCGTCCTTCAGGATGGGATAAAGAAAATCTGTCAGTGTGAGAATACAGATGAAACCTTAAATTGTCTGCTGAATCTGTTTGGAACTCTGATCAAACAGAATACAGAGGGAACAGATGAACGAAATAGGAAACTGGTCCAGAGCATCCTGGCTTATATTGAAAAAAATTATGCAAGTGACCTCTCTATGGATGATCTGACAGAGAAATTTCATGTGAGCAGAACTTACATCAGCCGTCTTCTGAAGAAATACGCAGGAAAAAGTTTTCTGGAATATCTGACGGATATCCGGTTTAAGCACGTAGAAAAGTTGATTGCGGACAACAAATATAAACAATATGAAATTGCAGAAATGGTAGGATATAAAGACTTCGGATACTACATTAAGGTGTTTAAAAAACGTTATGGTATTACACCAAATGAGTTTAGAAAGCATATCTGACGAATCTGTCAGACATTGAGAAAGATGCAGAACAGGAGATTTGCGCACAATGAGAAATCTGTGTACAAATCTCCTATTTTTACTTTTATTTCCAATTGTTTGTTAATGAAGCAGAGGCTAAAATAATATCATCAGGAACGAGGAAACACAAACAAAAAGGAGGAAAAAGTAAATGAAAAAAATGAAGAAAGTGTTATCTCTTGCCATGACAGCAGCTATGACAGCCAGCCTTTTAACAGGTATGGGAACAGTCACTGCATCAGCAGCGAAATCAGATGGAGAAAGAACAAAGATTACTGCGTTATTAAAAGGCACGGAATCTACAGAGCAGTATAAGACCTTTGATTATCTTCTCAAGAACTTCTGTGATGAAAAAGGACTGGATTATGAAATTGAACTTGTAAACGATATGCAGGACTATTTCACAAAACTCCAGATGTATATTAACAGTGATACGCTCCCGGATATTTTTGGATGCCCGAACGGAACACTTAGTGCAGCCTGCAAAGATATCGACGCACTGGTTAATGTAGGAGATGAGCTGGAAAGAAACGGATATGCAGATAAATTAAACGGAGCGATCAGAGATTTCCTTACAGATGCAGATGACGGAAACCTGTATCTCTTCCCACAGGGATTGTATTGCGAATACTTTATGTACAGAAAAGATATTTTCGAAAAAGCAGGAATCGAAGAAGCGCCGACAACATGGGAAGAGTTTGAAGAAGACTGTCAGAAGATCGCAGATCAGGGAGAGATTCCGGTTATCGTAGGCGGATCTGATGCATGGCAGCTGATGAGATACCTTTCCTTCTCACCATGGAGAGTGACAGGCTCTGACTTCATTCAGGGTTATCAGGCAGGGACAGATTCATTCAGTGATAATGAAGCTGCAAAGTATGCGGTAAACCTTCTTTCTGACCTTGGAACAAAAGGTTACTTTGAGCCGGGATTTGCAAGTGTAGACTTCACTTCTGCATGCAACTTATTCTTCGGTGGTTCCGGTGCGATCTTCTATACAGGCTCCGGACAGATCAGTCTTGCAGAAGAGATGTATGACAATGGCGAACTTGGATTCTTCCCTGTACCTGATACAGAAGGAATGGACAATATGTCCACAAATATACCAATCCATGCCGGATTCGCAGAAGGATTTAATAAAGCTACTTATGATGACACAATGCAGGAATTTTTCGATTATATGTGTGAAAATTTCTCTGATGCATGCTACAATCAGGCACAGATTTTCTCTCCATTTAATGAAGAACTTCCAGAAGGTCTGCCACAGCTTTATTACGATACACAGCCAATGTTTGAAAATGCAGAAACAGCATGGACTTCATGGGATGACAAACTTGACTCAGATGTCCTGACTAAGATTGTAGACGAACAGCAGAAGCTTGCGCAGGGAATTACAACACCAGATGAGTTTATTGAAACCTGTGATTCTTTCATAGAGAAATAAGATAACACTTGGCTAAGCACAGGATGATTCAGAAACCTGTCAAATGATTTGGAGACTGGCGAAATTTTTGTCAGTCTCTTTCAAAGAGAAGCTGAGCCCCAGCTGAAGGTTGGGTGCTTGAACAAAAATGACTTGATTTTCAGAGAGGAGGGGGCTTCGTGCAGAAAGCATTTGGAAAAAAGTCAGTCATCTTTTTATTTATTTTTCCTGCATTTCTTATTTATACGGCATTTGTTATCGTTTCTATCATATGGGCTGGTTATTACAGCTTTTTTGACTGGAGTGGTGTGGGCGAAAAAGTATTTGTGGGATTGAAGAATTATATTGAACTGATTACGCAGGATGAAGTTTTCAGATCCACAGTATGGCATACGCTTGTTTACACGGTAATAAATGTAGCGATTCAGGTATTTGGAGGTTTATTATTTGCAATTCTTCTCAGCCGGATCAAAAGAGGAAGAGTTGCGTTACAGACTCTGTATTATATACCGGTAGTTATTTCCTCAGTAGCAATCTGTCAGATTTTTACAAAATTATTATCAGTAACTCCGACCGGTATTGTGAATCAGCTTTTATCATTCTTTAATCCATCTCTGAAGTTGATGGAGTGGACATCAAATCCTCAGATTTCGTTGTATGTGACTGCTTTTGTAGAAGCTTATAAATATCTGGGACTGTATATGGTTATCTTTTATGCAGCACTGATCGGTGTTCCGGATGAGCTTGGGGAAGCAGCACTGATTGATGGAGCTGCAACATGGCAGGAATACTTTTATGTAAAGATTCCATACATAAAACCGGTTATCATTGCAAACTGTCTGCTGGTACTGAATGGTTCTCTGAGGTCTTTCGAGTTCTCTTATCTGTTAACACATGGAGGACCGGGAAATGCTTCTGAACTTATGACAACCTATATGTATAAACAGGCATTCAGCAGCATGAAATATGGTTACGGAAGTTCTGTAGCCATCATGATCGTAATTATCTGTATGGTAGTTGGAATGCTATTCCGTAAATTTACAGGAGGAGGGGATGACGAATGAAAAAGAAAAAAATAACCATTCCGGGCATCGTTAAATGGGTTATCGCACTGATTCTCGTCGTGATGCAGGTTTACCCTTTCTTCTATGTATTTACTTCAAGCTTTAAATCACTGGATGACTTCAGACAGCTTCCGGCATATGCACTTCCGTCAAAATGGGTACTGACAAACTTTATCAATGTATTTACCAGAAGTCATATGCCGACTTATTTTAAGAACAGTATTATTGTACTGATCGGTGTATTGATTCCGCTGCTTTTGTTTGCACTGATGGCCGGATTTGCATTAAGTAAGATTAAATTCAAGGGCAGAAAATTCATTTTGAATTATTTCCTTCTTGGATTGATGCTTCCTATGCAGGTTGCGTTGATCCCACTGTTTACAATTTTTAATAAGATGGGACTGATCAATACATATCCGGCGATTATTTTACCACAGATCGCGTTTTCACTGTCTTATTCTATTCAGCTGTTTTATTCATTCAGCAAATTCTTTCCTGAAGAAATGCTGGAAGCAGCGATCATCGATGGATGTTCACCGATGGGATGCTTCTTTAAGATGGTAGTACCGATGTCTCTGAACTCAGTTATCACAGTAGCAACCATGCAGGCTGTATTTTGCTGGAACGAGTACATTAATGCTTATACATTTACCAGATCTACAGATATGAAGACCATTACTCTTGGTTTAAATGACTTCGTAGGAAGTATGGGGCTGACAGACTGGGGTGCTACATTTGCAGCAATCAGCGTAACAGTACTTCCGGTATTTATCTTCTATTTCTTCAGCAGTAAGAAGATGCTGGCAGGTATGACCGCAGGTGCAGTTAAAGGCTGAAGATATGTAAGAACTGCTGAAAAGCTGTTTGACATGGACTTTGACCCGTAATTGCAAAGTATTGAACAGTTATTAATAAAGTAAAAAAGGAGATTAAGATTATGCAGAAATTATACTATCAGTTCCCGGGAACATGGTTTGGAGATTGTATGCCATTTGGACATGGAGATAAATTTTATTTATATCATCAGAGAGATACCAGAAAACCGGGACCATTCGGAGAACCGTTTGGCTGGGATCTGGCAACTACTTCTGATTTTGTACATTATGAAGATAGAGGCGTAGCAATTCCGAGGGGAACAGATGAAGAACAGGATCAGTTCATTTTTGCAGGAAGTGTATTCGAAGCAGAAGGACAGTATCATATCTTTTATACAGGCTATAATCGTGATTATCCGGCACTTGGAAAACCATCTCAGGTTCTGATGCATGCATACAGCGATGATCTTGTAACCTGGCACAAAACTCAGGATGCACTTACTTTCACTCCACAGGAAGGCTATGATCCGGATGACTGGAGAGATCCATGGGTGATCCGTGATGAGGAAAATGATCAGTACCTGCTGATCCTTGGTGCAAGATTACAGGGACCAAAGACAAGGCAGACAGGAAGAACTGTTAAATTTACATCCAAAGACCTGAAAAACTGGAAATTTGAAGGTGATTTCTGGGCACCGGATCTCTATACCATGCATGAGATGCCAGACTTATTTAAGATTGGTGACTGGTGGTATCACATTGTAACAGAATACAGTGACAGAAGCAAAATGGTATATCGTATGAGCAAGAGTCTGGAAGGACCATGGATCGCACCGAAGGATGATGCATTTGATGGCAGATCTTACTATGCGGGACGTACTTTTGAACTGAATGGACAAAGAATCCTTTTTGGCTGGGTTGCTACCAAGGATCAGGATGATGATGACAATAACTTCATCTGGGCAGGAACATTTATGGCACATGAGGTTTACCAGAGAGAAGATGGAACTCTTGGGGTAAGAATTCCGGAAACTGTATGGAACGCATTTGATAAAGAAGAAAAGGCAGAAGATTTTGTGATCGATACTCCAGCCAGGAGTACTGAGAAAGTAGTTGCAAAAGATACCGGAGATATCTTCAAATTTGAAGCAGACGTAGAATTTACCGAAGGAACCAGAACTTTTGGTGTGAGATTCTATGAAGATGAGGATAAAGCGGAATCTTATCAGTTTGTATTCAATATAACAGAAGACAGATATGTGTTTGAGAAAAAGCCAAACTGGCCATGGCCTGCAAATCAGAATATCGGTCTGGAAAGACCGCTTGAGCTGATACCGGATAAGAAATACAATATCAAAATGATCGTAGATGATACGATTGCTACAATCTATGTAGATGGTGTTGCATTAAATGCAAGAGCATATAAACGTCCCGGGGAGAGCCTGTCACTCTTTGCTTCTGAAGGAAGCCTGAAAGTTACAAACTGCAAGGTTACAACAGGATTAAAAAAATAAAGATTAGCTGATATAGAATCTACAGAAAAAAAGTTGTTGTACTTTTCATATCCAATACGAAAAGCTACAACTCAGGCAAACTTCATTGCAGGAATCGATCACGTTGAGAAGCGCTTTGCCTTTTTC
>CAVCYJ010000106.1:0-9450 GCA_963605995.1 Holdemanella biformis
CTTTCATTGCTTCTGATAATTTCATAGTTACTACCTCCACGTCTTTTTTATTTATCTTAAGGTATCAGGATACCTCAGATCCATTTTCAGCCGACTCTGCCAGATCCGCATTCTTCCGCAAGGCAGGTCAGTTCTCTGCCAGTCATCAGTCACACTGAAGTTTCACGATGCTGTTTGCAAGGTCAACCATCAGGATGGTTCCCTCAACGATTCTCTCATCTCCCATAATGTCACGGAGAACAAGCTTATCTCCATCTACATCAATACGGGATACATTCTTAAAAATAACAGAATTGTCATTCTCTTTATATACAGTTGCCAAACACATGTAATTTCCGCCTCCTATTTCATCTCTTCCTTGACAAGTGTTAAAGCAAGCCCAAGCCTCATATTGCCTTTCTGAAAATCTGCAACAGCCTCTTTGATCGTCTTACAGGCTGCATCCATTCCCATCCTGGCAAGGTTGTCGGCCATCTGATCCAGTTCCTGAGCATGATGCTCATTATGCTGAAACATATATGTCAGAAGTGCCAGTGTTTCATTCTTACAGTCTCCCTCATTACAGGATCCGCAATGACTGTTCCCACAGGTCTGATCTTCATGGGTATGTCCATGATCATGACCTGTTTCGTGAGAATGCTCATGAGTATGAGTCACACCATCTTCATGAGTGTGCTCGTGGGTATGTCCATGTCCATGCTGGACAAGATTCCCGTTTTCATCTTTGATCAAATGCATGATTAAATGCTCCCTTCTATTGAAAAATGAGCCGAATCCATAGATTTTATACATAATCCAGCCCGTTTCCATGACAATAAATTATCAATTTATTGATATTATACATCATTTTTTCTATTCCTGCAAGGTATTTTGCGTAAATAATCACCAAAAAAAATATATTTTTTTGCTCTCATCTAGCCTTTTTCACAATATATGTTATCTTTTTAACATTAATGTTATCTTTTTAACAACACATACAGTAAAAACATTTTATTTGTGATGTACTTCCGGCATACTTTTATGTTATACTTAAGCAGAGACAGCGGACAGAGTTTTAAGTATCTGCCCTGACAGATGTTGCCCGCTCAGTTTCCATCAGCTCCAGACAGGAAACAGTCTGCGGACAGCAGCAAAAATAATGTAAAATATTTTTGAGGAATTGGAGGAATCATTTTGAATAATACCATTTTTCTGAATACAGACAGAGAGATGCCTTTGCTTGGACTCGGTGTATACAAAGCAACCGGAGAGAACGAGGCCGAAAACGCCGTCATTTCCGCTGTGGAATCCGGTTATCGCCTTATCGATACTGCTTCCGTATATAAAAATGAAGAAAACGTAGGGCTCGGCATTGCCAGATGCGGAATCCCCCGAAGTGAACTTTTTATCACCAGCAAAATCTGGAATACCGCCCAGCGTCTTGGTGATATACGCGGAGCCTTTGAACGGAGTCTCGACCGCCTGAAGCTGGACTATATAGATTTGTATCTGATTCACTGGCCGGTTCCCGGATGTTACCCAAGCACATGGAAGATACTGGAAGAGATACAGAAATCCGGGCGTGCACTCTCCATCGGTGTCAGTAATTTCGAAATCAGGCATCTGGAAGAGCTGGAGAAGAATTCCGGAATCATACCTGCGGTGAACCAGATTGAATGTCATCCTCTGTGCTACCCGAAAGAACTGATTGATTACTGTCAGAATAAAGGGATCCAGATACAGGCCTATGCCCCGCTTGCACGCGGTGCCTACCTGGACAACGACCTTATCTGTGTACTCGGCACAAAATATGCTCATACTCCCGCTCAGATCGGTCTTCGCTGGGCAACGCAGAAGGGAATTTCCGTAATTCCGAAATCCGTTCACCCCGACCGCATCAGAAGCAATGCAAATATATTTGATTTTACCATCGAACAGGAAGATATGGATCTGCTCGATACCCTGAACGAAAATTTTCACAGTTCTCATATTCCTGAAGATCTGAGAGATGTTGCTTTCTGAGCAGATATCCGGTTCTCCGGATTTTTTCAAAATGAAAGCGGACACCCGAAGGTGCCCGCTTTCATCATTTCAGTTTAAGATTTGTCAAATGCGAAATCAATCTTCATCCCACGGAAGCATCGGTGTTTCCACCTTCTTGTCCCTCACCATCAGATCAATAACTGCCTCTGCCGCGCTTTTGCCTTCAAACAGAACTTTATTTACCTCTGTGATAATCGGCATTTCCACATCATATTTCTCTGCCAGCTCTTTGGCTGCCTTTGCGGAATAAACTCCCTCAACAATCATTTTTACTTCATCCATTGCCTGCTGCATAGTATATCCTTTACCCATAAGGTAACCCGCTTTACGATTTCGGCTATGGACGCTGGCGCAGGTAACGATCAGGTCACCAATCCCGGATAAACCATAAAATGTTTCCATACGGGCACCCATTTTTACACCCAGACGGGAGATCTCCGCGATTCCGCGTGTGATCAGTGCAGCTTTCGTATTATCTCCATATCCAAGCCCATCAGCCGTTCCCGCAGCCAGTGCAATTACATTTTTCAATGCCGCCCCAAGTTCAACCCCAAGCATGTCCGGTGTCGTATAGACTCTGAATACCGGATTCATAAAAATCCCCTGCAGGTACTCCGCTGTTGCCCTCTTACGGGAACTTATGACACAGGTCGTAGGCAGACCCTTTCCAACCTCTTCCGCATGGCTGGGTCCTGACAGCACAGATACCTCGGCCTGTGGAAGCTCCTGCTCGATAATTTCGCTTAAAGTAAGAAGCGTCTTTTCTTCCACGCCCTTGGCAACATTTACAATTTTCTGACCTTCCCTGACAAAAGGTGCCAGACGTTTACAGGTACTTCTGGTATAAGGAGACGGAACTGCCAGGACTGCAACATCCGCATCCCGCAGACTTCTCTCCGCATCTGTCGTAATATCGATCGGTTCGGGAATCTTTACCCCCGGAAGCTTGCTTACATGCTCACGCTTCGTTCTTAAGGTCGTAATCTCTTCTCCAAGTGCTGACCACAGAATCACCTCATGTCCATTATTATAAAGGAGAATTGACAGGGCTGTTCCCCAACTCCCTGCACCCAGTACACTGATTTTTGCCATATAAACACCTCTTTTTATTTATTTTTCTTACTCAGATAAATTTTGCTTTCTGTTCCGTCAAGAAGCCGGCAGATATTCTTCTTATGTCTGTAAAATGCGAGCGCTGTCAGCCCTCCCATTACAGCATAAAGCTCTATGGTATATGCATGCTCCATATGATAAGAGCCCATCTGTCCAAATATGATCATACTGATAAATGCAGCAAAATATGCACTTATCGAACACAGCGAAACATAATGTGTCAGGAAAAATAATCCAAAGAATACGATCGCGCAGATTACAAAAATGCGCCAGTCAAATGCAATGATAAGCCCTACAGATGCAGCCACACCTTTTCCGCCTTTGAAATTAAGATAAAATGGAAAATTGTGACCAAGGATACAACCTGCCGCCGCATAAAGACTTAACAACGGCAGAATATCACTGTAAGCATTTCCAAATGCTGTCCTTGCGATCAGGATAGCAACAATGCACTTCAGGCAGTCGCAAAAAAGATTCAGTGCACCCGCCTTTTTTCCCAGAGTCCGCAGCACATTCGTAGAACCAAGGTTTCCGCTTCCCTGTTTGCGGATATCAATATGATAAATCTTTCCCAGGATGTATGCCGTCTGAAAAAGTCCGCATACATACCCTATTGCAATGCAAGCTAAGCGTTCCATGATTATTCCTTTTCACCTCGTTCACGAATAATGAATTTCAGTGATGTTCCTGCAAATCCAAACGCATCCCTGATCTTATTCTCCAGATATCTGGTATAGGAAAAGTGCATCAGTTCTTTATCATTGACAAAGACAACAAATGTCGGCGGCTTTACAGCCACCTGAGTCATGTAGTATATCTTCAGTCGTTTTCCCTTATCGGACGGCGGCTGCTGCATAGCTACTGCTTCTGAAAGGATTTCATTCAGGACACCTGTCTGGATACGGAGTGTCTGATTCTCGATAACTGCATCGATCGTCTCAAACATCCTTGCAATCCTGAGACCTGTTTTCGCCGAAATGAATACCAGTTCTGCATATGGCATATAAGCCAGCACCTCGCGGATCCTGTTTGTATGCTTGTAAATGGTCTTGTCATTCTTCTCAATGGCATCCCATTTATTTACAGCTATGATAACACCCTTTCCTCTTTCATGAGCAATACCTGCGATCTTGGCATCCTGTTCTGTAACACCCTCAGATGCATCGATCATTACAATCACAACATCCGCGCGTTCCACTGCGGTTACCGTACGGATCACACTGTATCTCTCAATTTCCTCTTTTACTTTACCTTTGCGGCGAAGTCCGGCTGTATCGATAAAGATATAGTCCTTTCCCTGCCACTTCACTCTGGTATCTACTGCATCCCTTGTTGTTCCGGCAATGTCAGAAACGATCACACGGTCTTCACCCAGAAGTTTGTTTACCAGAGAAGATTTTCCAACATTTGGCTTACCTACGATCGCAATTCTCGGAATCTCGTCATCTTCCTCTGTATCTGCATCCTCAGGGAAATGTTTGATCACTTCATCCAGCATATCTCCCAGTCCCATACGGTTTGCCGCAGAGATCGGCATCGGCTCACCGATACCAAGATTATAGAATTCGTAAACATCCATCATAAATTTCTGAACGCTGTCTACCTTATTCACAACAAGAACAACAGGCTTACCGCTGCGACGGAGCATATCCGCAACCTTTGCATCGGAATCAACCAGTCCCTGATGAACATCAGTAATGAAGATAATAACATCTGCTGTATCAATGGCAATCTGCGCCTGCTCTCTCATCTGAGAAAGAATAATGTCGCTGCTGTCCGGCTCAATACCGCCTGTGTCGATCATGGTAAATGTCTTGTCCAGCCATGTCACATCTGCATAAATTCTGTCTCTTGTAACACCTGGTGTATCTTTTACAATAGAAATCTTCTCGCCTGCCAGCGCATTAAACAATGTGGATTTGCCTACATTAGGTCTTCCCACTATCGCTACTACCGGTTTGCTCATATATCTGTCTCCTTCTTATCTTTTTATGATCCGGTGCTTCGATCAGACAGTTTACCAGGTCAGCACCCGGCTCATCCACTACCACGACCTCTGTCTTAAGTGCCTGTCTGACATCTTCTACCGTCAGGTCATCCAGAAAAACATCCTCACCGCTTCTGAGCATATTGCAGGGAATCAGGACCTTCTCTCCCAGATCCCTCTGCGCAAGCTGATCCATAAGATCAGCAGCAGTGATCAGACCGGAAACGGTGATCTTTTCCCCAAAAAAATTATTCTTTACTGCATATACCTCAGCCCGGACATTTGGAAATTTTTCCTGTACCAGTTTTATCATTTTGCCTATATAAGGTGCAGCCAGCCGCCCTGTTGCAACAGTGGCATTTACTGTCCTGTCGTCCCCTTCAAGCTGTTCAAGTCTCTCTTTTACCTCCGTCTCCAGCAGACGCATCATGCCAACGCCGTTTTCAAGCTGAAGGTATCCGTCATATCTGCCCTCCTCCGGGAGTTCATATCCTGCAAGGATATACCATTCATCCGATGCGTGTACAAAATGAATACCATGCTTTTTTACCATGATCTTCTGCCACCGCTCCACCTGACCGATCAGATACCTTGCATCCTCTTTGTCAAAAGGTTCCAGCGGATACAGACCTTTTCGATATTTTGAAAGGCCTACAGGTACGATGGAAACACTCTGCAATACCGGAGCATACTCTGACAGTTTCTCAAGGCTGTATTCCAGTTCATCCCTGTCATTAATTCCCTTACAGAGAACAATCTGTCCATTCATAGTTACATCGCCTTCATAAAGCCTGTCAACTTTCGCAAGGGCATCTCCGGCAAAGCGATTATGGAGCATTTTACAGCGAAGCTTGGGATTCATAGTCTGAAATGATACGTTGATCGGAGAGAGATGAAACTTGATAATACGATCCAGATCATAGTCACCCATATTTGTAAGAGTCACATAGTTCCCCTGCAGGAATGACAGTCTGGAATCATCATCTTTAAAATATAAAGTTTCTCTCATACCGGGAGGCATCTGGTCAATAAAACAGAAAATGCAGTGATTGGAGCAGGATTTGTATTCGTCCATGAGACTGTTCTCAAACTCCACACCCAGATCATCCTCATATTCCTTCTCTACTTCCAGTTCCCATTCCTCACCAGTCTTCTTACGGACAAGCAGTGTGATAAATTCGTCATTCATCAGATAACGGTAATCAAACACATCCTCTACAGGCTGACCATTAACGGAAAGCAGTGCATCCCCCGGTTCCAGTTCCAGTTCCTCCCCGATACTGCCGGGGAGCACTTTGGATATAATGTGTGAATTTTTTTTCATGAATCATAACTCCATCAGGATATATCCGGAAAAAGTGGGTTTTCTCCGGTATATCTCTTTATTCGGACACGCTTATGCGTAACCGCGATAAACTCATTATCCTTTATATCATAACAATTTTGTCCAAAGAAAGCAACCGTCAATTTAACCGGGGCAGACAAATCCGAAAAATGTTCTTGACAGTTCCAGGATTTATTCATATAATGATATGTAATTGGCATATAGCGTATGATGTAATATGTCAGTCTCAGGAAACACGCTTTCGTCTTATTACCAGTGCTACATTAAGTTTTCGGGCTTGTACTGGTTTCGACGGGGGCTTTGAAGTTGGGGAAGCCATCCGCAGACTCCTGGACTGCGCACCAACCGGGAACCTAAATATAAACGCAGACGAACAGTACGCGTTAGCAGCCTAATTGCTGCTCGTCAGCCCTGATGCACTCACACATCAGGGAGCTGGCGTCGACCATGTGAGAAACCTTGCCGGGTAAGCTTTGCCCCGGCAGATGTATCATGAAGCTACTGAGATGATAAGCCTGTCGGTGGGCGTATCATTGAGGAAATGTTAAAACAGCGACTGTGATGGGAGATGCCTCAATGGACAGGCTTTCGGACGCGGGTTCAATTCCCGCCAGGTCCATACAAAAAAAGTGCCGTATTTACGGCACTTTTTTTGTATACAGACATTATTCTCCAAACTGCTGCGCACATTCCTTCAGCATTTCCCGGATTGGCAGATGATATGGACATCTTGTTTCACATGCACCACATTCTATACAGGCAGAAGCCTTTACCGCCAGTGAGCTGTAGCGGTCTCTTGCCCAGTCGCCCAGACCGTAGCGATTGAGATACCCGGCAAACAGAAATACATTCGGGATACTGATCCCCTCGCTGCAGGGTGCACAGTAATTACATCTGCGGCAGAAATTTGTACCAAGCCGATCTCTGACTGACCGTATTTCTTCCAGTTCCTTCTCATTTAACGGAGAAGGGTCAAGACAGGCTCTGATATTCTCTTCGATTTCTTTCTCTTCTGCCATTCCCGGGATTACGATCGTTACATTCTTATTCGCACAGATATAACGCATTGCAAGCGTTCCGTTCTCAATAGCACCGCCTGCAAGTGGTTTCATATCAATAAATCCGATATTCTTCTCCTTACATTTCGCGATCAGATCTTCTCCCTGGCTCTCTACGATATTGTACGGGAACATAATCGTTTCTACCCAGTCCAGTTCCAGTGCGCGGGCAAAAACTTCTGCAGAATGAGCAGTCAGACCAATATGTCCGATTTTCCCCGCCTTTTTTGCTTCCTGTAATGCTTCCAGTGCTCCTCCTGCTGCCAGTATCTGATCAAGCTGTTCCATACTCGGATTATGTACCTGATACAGTTCGATATAATCTGTGCGCAGATTATGCAGGCTCTTTTCAATGTCTGCCTCCATTGCCTCCTTTGTACGCGCCATGGACTTCGTAGCAAGTATAAACGTATCTCTGATACCTTCTAACGCATATCCCAGATATTCTTCACTGACTGTATATCCTCTGGCCGTATCAATATAATTTACTCCATGATCTGCCAGTTTGCGCAGCAAAATCTTTGTCCCCTCTGCATCAATCCTCTGGATCGGGATTCCTCCAAGTCCCATTCTGGATACCCGAAGTCCGGTTTTACCAAGTGTTACATATTCCATTACTTCTCTCCTCCTGTTTATACATATAAAAACTGCCACCGGCGTTCACCGATGGCAGCACGACTGCTTAACTGATCTGATTATACTCGGGAGAGATATTCTCCGGTTCTTGTATCGATCTTCAGTTTGTCACCCTGGTTAACAAACAGCGGAACCTGAACCTGAGCACCTGTTTCCACAGTAGCAGGTTTCGTTGCACCCTGCGCTGTGTTTCCGGCAAATCCCGGCTCTGTTTCAGTAACTTCAAGTTCTACGAACAGAGGTGGCTCAATGGCGAATACATTTCCGTTATGAGAACAGATCTTAACCATTTCGTTCTCTTTGACAAATTTAAGAGAATCGCCAACCTGATCTTTGGTAAGGCCAACCTGATCATATGTCTCTACGTTCATGAAGTAATACAGATCACCATCATCATACAGATACTGCATATCAACACGTTCAATACGTGCAGCCGGGAATTTTTCTGTAGGGCGGAAAGATTTCTCAAGAACCGCTCCTGTGATGATGTTTTTGTATTTTGTTCTTACGAAAGCAGCACCCTTTCCTGGTTTTACATGCTGGAATTCAACAATCTGACATACGTTTCCGTCAATTTCAAGTGTGATACCGTTTTTGAAATCACCTGCTGAAATCATAGTTATATTTCCTCCTTAATAGTACAAGTTCAGCGATGCTGCACATCACAGCAACAGCCTTTCCATGTGTGTCTTTCCTGTTTTTCGCGACACACTCTCTATTGATTTTATAATATTCCTGTACTTTTTTCAACTATTTTTTATATATGTTTTTAAATTTTCTTCCAGTTGAGCAATCAGCTCATCAAACGGTTTATCACCCGTAACGATTTCAATATCTGCAAATTTCGAATAAACCGGATCCCTCTGTTTGAGAAGCCTCTTGATCTTCTCTTCCTTATCATCGCCTTCAATCAGAGGATTATTGCTGGAGTTCTCCAGTCTCTTCTTTAAGGTGGCATAGGAACCTTTCAGATAAACTACCGTTCCGAGCTTACTGATGTATCTGGTATTCTGCTCCTGCATCGGCAGACCTGCACCCAAAGAAACAATCTTCTGCTCTGGATCATCGATCAGTGCCTTGATCACTGTTGTTTCCAGTGCCCTGTAAAAAGGCTCTCCAAATCTCTCAAAAATCTCCTTTGTTGTAAGGTTCATTTTTTTTGATACTACACGGTCAACGTCTATAAAAGGCAGATTGAAGTCTTTTGCCAGCCGTTTTCCTACTCTTGTCTTTCCTGAACCCATAAATCCTATGATAACAATATGGTTCATGAATTCCCCTCCTCTTTA
>CAVCYJ010000107.1:0-9362 GCA_963605995.1 Holdemanella biformis
AAAGCAGTAGCAGAAGCCGCAAGAAAATCCGGCGTAGCAAGAATCTGATAAATAATAAAAACAGAAAAGTCCTCTGTCTCTGTGTGAATCTCACACAGGCAGAGGACTTTTCCTTAATCTGACCTCTGAAAAATTAAAGAAACTGGTCATTGAACAGATAAAATATACGGTGTATGATACCGCTATGCTGATACAGTACCATGTTAAAGTGAACGACACAGAGAAAAGAGCAGTTAAAGAATCTGTAAGACAATGTTCATCTGAAATATACTCAACAGAATGTATCGGCAAATAAGCAATACGAGAGGGGAAATTATTATGAACACACAAAACAGCACGGTAACGAAACTTGCGGAGACAGCATTGATGGCTGCATTATGCTATGTATCCTTTACGTTCCTGCAGATTAAGATACCGGTACCTGGCGGAGATGCCACTTCCATTCATATCGGAAATGCATTCTGTGTACTGGCGGCACTACTGATCGGTGGAGTATACGGCGGCTTATCCGGAGCTATAGGAATGGGAATTGCAGACCTGATGGATCCTGTATATATCACAGGTGCACCGAAAACATTTGTCCTGAAATTCTGCATTGGCTTTATCACAGGACTGGTAGCGCACAAATATGCAAAGATTAATGAAAGCACGGACAAAGCTTATGTATTCAGATGGAGCCTTATCGCATCCATCGCAGGACTTGCCTTTAATGTGGTAGCAGATCCGATCGTAGGATATTTCTACAAACAGTACATACTCGGACAGCCGCAGAAGCTTGCAGAAGCACTTGCAAAAATGAGTGCAGTGGCTACTTTGTTCAACGCAGTTGTTTCTGTAATTCTGGTATCAGTGATCTACAATGCAGTTCGTCCGGTGCTGATCAGAAGCCAGCTTCTTGCAGTTACAAACCAGAAAAACTGATCGGAGTTATCGGGTCAGAGTTTTTTTGACAGCTGCGGCGTATCTGCGTAGGGGTACTGCCGAAATGTTCCTGAAACATCCGGCGGAACAGCTTGTAATTAGTAAATCCATGTCGTTCCAGGATCACATGAACGGGATCAGCAGTAGAGATCAGATCCCTGTAAATAAAAGAAAGTCTGTATTCGTTCTGGTATTCCAGAAAGGTAACTCCCATGCGTTTCCTGAAAAAACGGCAGAAATATCCCTTTTGCAGACAGGCAATCTCTGAAATTTCTGTCAGAGATATCGGCCGCCGGTAATTATCAGCGATATATTTCAGAACAGGATTCAATCTGTCCAGATCTTTCTTCTTCTGACTGAGATCATCCGGGAATATTTTTACACTGAAATTGTGATAAAGCTGGAAAAGCAGTTCAAAAAGCAGACTGTTAAACCGCATGATAAACCCATCCGGACGGATATCATCAATGATCTGCATCTGCTCCAGAACAGTACAAAGCATAGCTGTTTTTGTTTTACGTACAGGATCCGAAACAGTATGCTCCAATATAAAAAGAAGCTGCTGAACATCTGGAATATATTTTTCCATAAAATCAAGTGGGAGCTGCAGAACGATCGCTTTATTTGGACTGATACATTTCGTAGAGTGCAGGACATTGGCATTGATCAGGGTACAGTCACCGGGACAGATCGTGAAACATCTGGATTCTACGGTGATATCCAGAGTGCCTTCCTGCATATAAATGATCTCCGCAGCCCGGTGCCAGTGGAGTGGAATATAGCTGCCCTGATCAGTAGAAGTATAAAACCGCACATTCGTAATATCTGATACATCTATAATTTCATAAGAATTTTCGTTTCTTTCCATAACAGTGTTTCTCCATAAAAAATCCGATAAAAATTTATAAAAGATACGTAGTGCCGCTTTTATATGAGCAGGCCGCGAGGGTGATGATTTCACTTCCGGGCTGGTAATATCATACCATATGTTCGGCGCATCTGGCAATCTGGAATAACACCGGCAAAAGAGAATATCGACCTGTATATTTGTGCTTATTATGCCTGATATCTGCAGATGATCTGTGATAATATGATGAAGTTCACCAATCATATACTCCCGGAAAACCGGATGCAAAAGCGAGTGCAGAAAAGACTCCGGGAGCACATACAAAAAAGGAGGACTGAGAACATGATCCAGAACCCAATACTTCCAGGATTCAATCCTGACCCGTGCATCTGCAGAAAAGGCGACGACTATTATCTTGCTGTTTCTACTTTTGAATGGTTTCCGGGAATCCCGGTTTATCATTCCAGAGACTTAAAGAACTGGGAATTATATACGCATGTACTGACTGATGATGAGAAGGTAGATCTCAAAAAGCTTCCAAGCGCAAAAGGAATCTGGGCACCGTGCCTGACTTATTGTGAACAGGAAGAGATGTTTTATGTTGTTTACGGAGTCATGAATTCCATGAATGCCAGGTACTTTGATGTAGACAACTTTATGATCTGTGCGAAAGACATTAAAGGACCATGGAGCGAGCCTGTATATCTGCATTCTTCAGGCTTTGATGCGTCTATGTTCCATGATACAGATGGAAAGAAATACATTGTATCTCTTGAATGGGAGACAAGAGAAGGATATGAGAAACCAGGCGCGATCTGCATGGTAGAATATGACCCTGCAAAAAAAGAAATTGTGGGATACCCGAAACGGATCTGGCGAGGCGGAACTGACAGAGGATGTATAGAAGCACCACATCTGACAAAACGCGGTGAATATTATTACATTATGTGTGCTGAGGGCGGCACAGGCTACAATCACTGTGTTACAATGGGCCGTTCCAAAAATGTCTGGGGACCATATGAAAAAGATCCTGAGAATCCAATCGTTACCAGTGTACCCGGGGAATCCTATGAGAGACAGGATCCGGATCATCTCAAACCCAGGTATTACAATCCGGATTCTGTTTTACAGAAATCCGGACACGGAAGTTATGTGGAGCTTCCTACAGGTGAGGTATATCTGGTCCATCTCTGCTCCAGACCATTCGTACCGGAACTTCGCTGTACACTGGGACGCGAGACAGCGATCCAGAAGATGATGTGGACAGAAGATAACTGGCTGCGTATGGCAGACGGTACAAATATGGCAAAAATGGAAGTACCGGAGAGCTCTCTTCCGGAATACCCGGTAGAAAAGATACCGGACTTTGATGATTTCGACGGTGATGAACTTGGCAGTTTCTACTATGCACCAAGAATCATGCCGCAGAGATTTGCAGATGTAAATGCCCGCAAAGGATATGTAAGGCTTCGTGGTCAGGAATCCCGTACTTCCCTGAACAAAGTAAGTATCCTTGCCCGTAAGCTTACCAGCGTTTACGCAAGGATCACCACAAAGATGGAATTTGTACCGGAAGTTCATCAGCACAGCGCAGGTCTGATCCTGTATTATGACAATATGAACTATATCAATCTCCGCAAATACTACAGCGAGACACTGGGACAGAGTGCGTTATCCATTATCCATCTGGAGAATGGGGAAAAAACAGAATTCCTTAACACCAGGATCCCGGTAGAGGACAGGCCGATTTACCTGAGACTCTATATCGAAGGACGTAAATCCTGGTTTGAGTGGAGCTATGACGGCGAAAGCTATCAGAAGATCGGTCGAATCTTCGATACAACAAAATTTTCAGACGAATACTGTAAATACGGTGAATTCACCGGAACCATGGCAGGGATCACATGTGCAGACCGCGTACTTCACAGGAAATGTGCAGATTTTGATTTCTTTGAGTACAGGGCAGATGAGAGCCGTCCGGTTGAGTAACAGAAAGACAGATAAGCAGACAAAGACCATACTTCAGAACAATGGTATGGTGTATAGATAAAAAACTCCGGCAGAAAGGAAAAGGACATCCTTTTGCCGGAGTTTTTCGGATTTGCACTTTTTTGACCTGTGCATAGCACTTTTTTGGACATGGTGTTAAAAACCGGGAAATCAAAATTGTATATATTGCACAAAACAGGAAAAGTATGGATAAAAAAATTCAAACTTATGCGAAAAAGGTCTTGCTATTTCGGAAACAAAGTGGTATTATACAACTATCGAAAAACCTTATGCGCAAAAGGTAAAAGAAACAGCAAAAAATATGACGAGGTGACGAAAATGAAGAAAAAAGTATTTGCAACACTTTTGGCAGTATCTATGATCGCATCAATGGTTCCGGCAGCAGTATCCGTACAGGCAGCAGACGGTGATACCATTCGTCTTGTAAACGGTAAAATTGAGGTTGATGCTCAGTTAAAGAAATTAGCTGAAATGTATGAGAAAGAAACAGGAGTTAAAGTAGAGATCGAATCCATGGGCGGCGGAATCGATATCCAGGGTACGCTGAAAGGTTACTATCAGTCAGATAATATGCCTGATATCTTTGTAAACGGCGGTGCTACAGACTTCGCCAACTGGACAGATCTTCTGGTAGATATGAGTGATCAGGACTGGGCTTCTGATACAGATGCTGCTTATGTTGATGATGAACAGGGTACGATCGGTTTCCCGTATACAACAGAAGCAATCGGTCTTGCATATAACAAAGACATCCTTGACAAAGCAGGGATCGATCCTTCTACACTGACAAGTCCGGATGCGATCAAAGAAGCATTTGAAACGATCGACTCCAAGAAAGATGAACTTGGACTTACAGCAGTTGTAGGTTACGCAGCAGAACCGGTTAACCTTTACTGGTCAACAGGTAACCACTTATTTGCAAACTATCTGGATGCAGGTCTTGACAGAGATGACACTACATATATCGATCTCCTCAATGACGGCGGACAGCTTGATGAAGCACGTTTCACAGACTTTGCTAACTTCGTTGGTCTTCTGAATCAGTATTCTGATCCGGCACTCCTTGTTTCCGGTACATATGATCAGCAGATTCTCAACTTTGCATCTGGCAAATATGCATTTGTTACACAGGGATCCTGGATCGGTGCAACTATGACAGGTGATGACGCAGATGCTTATGCAGAAGCCGGTAACTTTGAAGTTGGTATGATCCCATACGCATTTGAAGACGGAATTGACACAATCCTTACTAACTCTCCATCCTGGTGGTCAGTATACAAAGACGGTAATGTAGAAGCAGCAGAAGCATTCCTTCAGTGGCTGACAACAGACGAAGCACAGGAAGTTCTTGTTAAAGAAGCTGGATTCGTAAGCCCGTTCAAGTCCTGCACAATCGTTGGTGATGACCCGTTTGCACAGACTATTACTGATTATGTATCAGCAGGAAAGACATCTGCATGGCACTGGTTAAGCCAGAAGGAAGGTCTTGCTCAGAACTATACAGGCCAGATATTTGCTGACTATGCATCAGGAACCCTTGATGAAGCAGCATTTGTATCAACAATGCAGCAGGTTATCCAGGGAGCATATGCAAACTAATAATTGAAATCAGGTGGGCGGCGCTTATGTTGCCGCCCACTTTTATGCCAAAGTATGCAAGAGAAGCTGCCAGTGGCAGGTTTTCTGTATACCAGAAAACTCTCCGGACAGGAGCGTGCTGTGGCGGAGAGGAAATAAGACACATAGATAATTTTGCTCAAAAAAAGAAATAGGAAGGGTGAAGGCAAAATGAATACAAACAGCGCAAGTAAGAAAATGATTTCAATGGTATGCCTGATCGCCGGTATTATTTTGCTGGCTGCAGCTCTGATTCAGGATATCTCCGGAAACGGAGCTGGCTGGAGAGGTCCGGCACTGATCATTGGAGCTGTCGGTATTTTACTGGGAATGTATTTATTTCCGACATTAAAGCATCACAGAAGTATTATTAACTTTATCTTTGTATTTCCGCTGTTATTTACTTTTGCGGTAACGGTAATCATTCCATTATGTCTTGGTGTATTTTATTCCTTTACAGACTGGAATGGAATCCAGATGACCGGATTCGTGGGATTTGCGAATTATAAGGCAATGTTCAGTGAAGCGAGCTTCCTCTGGTCACTGATCATTACGATACTGTTCGTAGTCCTGAACATGATCCTTGTAAATGTGGTAGCATTTCTGCTGGCATTGCTCTGTACTTCTAATATCAAAGGAATCTCTTTTTTCAGAGCCTCTTATTTCCTGCCGAACCTGATCGGTGGTATCGTACTTGGCTATGTATGGCAGTTCGTATTTAACAATGTACTGATCCAGATGACAAATAACATCTCACTTCTGTCAAAGACGAAAACAGCTATGATGGCGATCATCGTTGTTTATATCTGGCAGTATGCAGGTTATATCATGCTGATCTATGTAACCGGTCTGACACAGGTACCGAAGGATGTACTGGAAGCGTCCCAGATCGATGGTGCCAATGCGGTTACAACATTATTTAAGATCAAGCTTCCGATGATCGCAGCTACAATTACCATCTGTACATTCCTTACCCTGACATCAGCATTCAAACAGTTCGATGTTAACATGGCTCTGACAAATGGTACCGGTTCAGTTGCAAACTTCCTCGGAAACTATCTGACAAATGGTACACAGATGTTAGCCCTGAATATTTACAATACAGCGATTTCCAAGAACAATTATGCACTTGGTCAGGCAAAGGCGATCCTGTTCTTTATTATCCTGGCTGCTGTATCTATTATTCAGGTTAGAATTTCCAATAAGAAGGAGGTTGAGATGTAATGGTTACAAAGAAAACTCCAAAGGTCGTACTTACAGTTGTTGGTATTTTGATCGCAGTATACATATTATCTCCTTTTTATCTGGTGCTTGTTAATACGTTTAAGAATGCCAACGGTATTGTTGCAAATCCTGTAAGCTTTTCGGGTGCAAGCTTTGCACAGTTTAAGACAAATATCTCAAACGTTGTGAATAATGCGAACTTCAGCTTCTGGAGCGCATTTGGAACTTCTGCGGTTATTACAATTGTCTCTCTTGTATTGCTTGCTTTGTTCGGCGGTATGGCAGCATGGGTTATCTGCCGTAACAAAACAAAATGGTCTACAGTTATTTACATGACATTCATCGCATCCATGACAATTCCTTTCCAGGTTGTTATGCTTCCTCTGGTTTCTACCTTCCGTGATGTAGGTAAATTCCTTGGAATCAATATGCTGCAGTCTATTCCTGGTATTGTATTTGCATATTGTGGATTTGGTGGTGCTATGACAGTATTTATCTTAACTGGTTTTATCAAAGGTATTCCATATGAGCTGGAAGAAGCAGCAGCGATCGACGGATGTTCACCGGAGGGAACTTTCTTCCGTATCATCTTCCCGCTTCTGAAACCGGTTATCGTTACTGTTACAATCCTGAATGGTATGTGGATCTGGAATGACTACCTTCTGCCATCTCTGATGTTAGGACAGAACGGTAAGGTTAAGACTCTTCCGGTTGCTGTACAGGCGTTTGTTGGTTCTTATGTTAAGCAGTGGGATCTGATCCTTACTGCAGCACTCCTGGCAATGATTCCGATGATCATCGTATTCCTGCTTGCTCAGAAGCAGATCATGAATGGTATGGTTGAGGGTGCTATTAAATAGGCTTGCAAATACTTTTTTGAAAAACTGTCATCTTTCCTTGTGGGAGGTGGCAGTTTTTTGTCTGTTTGAATTTGAATAGGGACGCGCAGCAAAATAAATGGTTTATGTGGTTCAAACCATTTATTTTGCTGTGCTGGGTATTGGCAGAGGGAGTAGGACTGCGCGTTGCGAAGTGTGTTGCCAGATATGGGTGGAACAGTAAGTTGGAAATGGAAAATAAGGGGAGATAGGGTTGAAATGGACGTAATTTTATAGTAATGTAGGTGTTACGGCACTTGATGTCCGGGCTGTGTTGTGGCAGTCTCTTTTTAGGAAGATGAGGAGAAAAAGTTTTTTATGGAAAGGACAAAAGAGAGGTCATCGTTTCGGGAGAAGTTTATCGGTGATAAGAAATTTTATATGATGGTGCTTGCTGTGGCGGTGCCGATCATGATACAGAATGGGATTACGAATTTCGTGAGTCTGCTGGATAATATTATGATCGGGCGGATCGGGACGGAGCAGATGTCTGGGGCTTCGATCGTGAATCAGCTTATTTTTGTTTATAATCTGTGTATTTTCGGAGGAGTATCCGGTGCGGGTATCTTTACGGCGCAGTATTTTGGACAGAAGGATCATGAGGGTGTGCGTCAGACCTTCAGATATAAGCTCTGGATGGCTGTGATCCTGACGATTGGTACGATCGTGCTGTTTTTAACAGCGGGAGAGAATCTGATCAGTATGTATCTGCAGGGAGAGGGTACTCCCAGGCAGGCCGCAGATACTCTGAATTATGGAAGGCAGTATTTACAGATTATGCTGGTGGGACTGCCGCCGTTTATGATGGTACAGATTTATTCCAGTACGCTGAGGGAATGCGGAGAGACTGTGCTTCCGATGAAGGCGGGTGTTGCTGCAATCTGTGTGAACCTGCTGTTTAACTATCTGCTGATCTATGGTATGTTCTTTTTCCCGAAGCTGGGAGTGAGAGGTGCTGCGATTGCGACAGTGCTTTCGCGTTATGTGGAGGCGGCGATCGTGATCAGCTGGACACACAGGCATACGAAGAAGAATGTGTTTGCGAAGGGACTGTACAGTACGCTTAAGGTACCGGCGAATCTGACAAAGAAGATTCTGATCAAGGGAACGCCGCTGCTGTTTAATGAGACTTTATGGGCGTCTGCCATGGCGATGCTGACACAGTGCTATTCTGTGCGCGGACTGAATGTGGTTGCCTCGCTGAATATTTCCAATACGATCAATAATGTGTTTAATATTGTATTCATTGCGCTGGGAGATTCTGTTGCGATTGTTGTGGGACAGCTTCTGGGAGCCGGAGATATGAAGAAAGCGAGAGATACCGACAATAAGATGATCGCTTTTTCGGTGATGTGCTGTACCTGTGTGGCGGTTGTGATGTTTGTTATGGCTCCGCTGTTTCCGATGCTTTATAATACCAATGCTGATGCAAGAGAGCTGGCGAAGTATCTGATCATGATAACAGCATTTTTCATGCCGCAGAATGCGTTTTTGCATGCAGCTTACTTTACACTTCGTTCCGGCGGAAAAACAATCGTTACATTTTTCTTTGACAGTGTATTTATCTGGTGCATCAGTGTGCCGATCGCATTTGTGCTGAGCCGTTTTACAGGAATCCATGTGCTGGCTATCTATACGTGTGTACAGCTGGCAGATCTGATCAAGTGTGTGATCGGTTTTGTGCTGGTTAAGAAAGGGGTATGGCTGCAGAATATCGTGTCATAAATGATAATGATTTTCAATAACATTTGGCTTGACTAACCGGCATCCTATCGTGTATCATCTAGGAAAGTCAGATAAAGACAATAACAATTATTCTCTTTGCACTGCATTACATTCAAAAGAATGCGAGATCAACAGTACAA
>CAVCYJ010000108.1:0-9346 GCA_963605995.1 Holdemanella biformis
AGCAAAACAAGCGCCTGATCGATGAACATATGGTACGCTTTGTCATCGATCATGAGATGCTGAAAGGCGGTGCAGGATCATGAGTATTATATTTCGGGCAAGCCTGCCATCCGCTCCGAAAAAGACATGGATGGGAGAGATTATTCCCATCCGGTTGGAACAGGAACCAATAGAGGTTGAAGTAACAGCCAGAGGCAGCTGTTTTCACTTGGTAGTGGGACATCATGCCTATGGAAACTATATCTGCATTCCCAACTGGGACATCGGAACAGAACTGTCGTCACTTTCCGATTCTTTCTGGAATCAGGAGCGGCTTAGTGGTACAAAACTGAAAAAAGTTGATGCATGCAGTATCGCGTATGCCCTTTTTGAATTATCAAAACACGTAAATATGTGATAACCCGCAGGTTGGAAACCACCTGCGGGGTTTCCGCATTGACAGGAATCCGGGCAGATCAGTGACAAGCAAATCGGTCAGTTCAGCGACAGCTCATGAGATCAGTAACACTTATATCTCCATTCATCATATTCTTCCTTGCTGATTTCACCGTTTTCCAGTTTGTCAGCCTGCTCCATCCATGCACGAAGCATCTGATCTACAGATGAGCCGGGAGCAGATATGGAACGGTCAAGACAGAGATAAGGCTGTCCGCTTATATTTTTGACTTTCAGACCGTACATATCTTCCAATGCAAACAATGTGTGCATTAAACCGTCATAAGTATCAATATCCGGCACTGTTAAAGCATGAGTATTGACATCGAAGATCTGAGACATTTGTTTTACAAGATCAATTTTAGGAACTCTGGCTTCTGATTCATATTGAGCCATGCGGACATCTGAGGTTTTCCCCTTGAATCCCAGTAGTTCTCCGAGTTGTTTTTGTGTCATGCCCTTGCGGTTGCGAAAAAATTTGATACGTTGTCCGATTGCCATTATTGTTTGCCTCCTTATATATGACATTTCGTATGTTGCTATGATTGCTTGTAATATGAAATAAAACAATTCTGTTTAGGTTCAGTATAGCATGAGCAAATTTGGATAGCAAGAAGAACTTAAACAAAAAAATTTAATATTCTTGTCGAAACTACTTGACTTAAATAAATATGGTTAGTATCATGCGAATGTAACAACCTAAACAAATTACGTTAAGAGTGAAAGGAGAGATGCGATGTGACGAACAGAACTTTTATGACAGTAGAAGAAGTTGCAGCGGAAATGGGAGTTTCCAAGTCTTATGCCTATAAGATTGTCAAACAGCTAAATGAAGAATTGCAGAAGCTGGGATATCTTACGGTAGCTGGCAGAGTGAACACCAATTATTTCCGCAAAAAAGTATGCTACAGCGAAATGTAAGAGAAAGAGAGGAAAATTTGTATGAGCATTTACAAAGATAATGCCACTGGGAAGTGGCGAGTGGTCTATCGTTATAACGATTGGACAGGAAAAACCAAACAAACCTCCAAACGAGGATTCCCTACGAAACGAGAAGCTCAGATGTGGGAACACGAACAGATGTTGAAGCATGAAGCAAAACTGGATATGACTTTTGCCAGTTTTTATGAAATCTATGTAGAAGATAAAAAAGAACGAATCCGGGATAACACATGGGGAACGAAAGGTCATATTGCAAGAACAAAGATTCTTCCATATTTCGGAGAGCATAAGATTGCTGAGATAGAGCCAAGGGACATTATTGCATATGGAATTTGTTTTCTGGTGGTGCATCATACAAGGAAAATGGAATCTTCCGATAGTTTTGATATGATTTCTGGCACGAACGGTCTGCTCGGAGCTGCGGATGGAGCATTTGTTATGCAGAAAGAAAAACGTACAGATAATAAAGCAGTTCTTGAAGTGGCAGGGCGTGATCAGCAGGATCAGAAACTATGGCTGAATTTTAACCGGGAGAGATGTGTCTGGGAACTTACCAAGACGGAAACAGAACTCTGGAAAGAACCAGAAGATCCCTTGTTGGAGAAAATCAAAGAATTAGTAAGAGAAACTCAGCCAGAGTGGACTGGCACAGCAACGGAATTGGTACAAGTCCTGCAGGTGGAAATGCAGCCGAATGCATTATCACGAAAATTAAATGTCAGTTTGGAACGTCTGATTCTGGAATATGGAATCCAGTATAAAGCGGAGCGGGGACATGATGGAAGAAAAATTAGATTGACCTTTGTAGGAAAACAAGCGTGACGATATGTGACGGTTGTGTTATCGAACCAGATCTCGGTGGGCACGCCGCCTATGTGTTCAAATATGGCGACCAGACCTTCCAGCAGGCATTCCATGTTTTCCCCATAATTAAGCTGGAAAAAGCCGCCGTTACTGTATGGGAAGCTGAGTACAAAATATTTTGCTTCGTGGTGGAGTTTCCCATTTTCGTAAAAATCTGCTGTGCCGAAATCGGCCTGTGCTTCACCTGGTTTGTGCTCAAGGGGAATGTAACCAGTCGTTTTGTTAAGATTGAGTTCTTCTTTCCGTTGTCTGACGTAAAGGGCAACCAGTCTGTAGCTGCAGGAAAAATCCTGTTTTTCGCTTTTCAGGCGCTTGTAGATCCTTTTGGCAGTATGGCGCTGTTTTCGTGGAGCAAGCTTATCCTCTTCCAGCCAGCTGTCAATCTGCGGTTTGAAAGGATCAAGTTTGGAATTATGCTCCTCATCCCTAGTGGGAACTGGTGGTGGACTGCTAAAATCTTCCATATCCACATATTTGCGTACTGTACGCCAGTCACAATTCATGATGATTGCAATTTCGTTCAGATTTTTCCCTTGCTCATAGAAGAGTTCTCTGATACGATGAATCTGATCCATTGTAGTCATACTCCTTTTCTCCTTATCTTTGGTGTTTTGCTTACAACATAGATAAGGGTAATTGATTATTTGTATGTCTGCAATGGATTTCTGCATTAGATCCGACTTAGGAGCTACCCTCCGGTGCTACCTGTTCCTGGGATTCTGATGCCTTGCAATTACCTACAAAATGCAGTTGCAATCACCTACATTTTTGTTTTGCAACTTTCTACATTTTTATTTTACAACAAACAAAGAAAACCCGTATGCAACATTGCCGCAGCTTAATCTGTACACTTATCAGATGTCAGAAATTATCAAAGATGAGCTGCAACAAGGCATAGAGATTAACGGAGAAACGGAAGAGTATGCTTTCGATTTGAATGAGTTTTTTGCTGTTACCAATGGAAAATTCAATCATGAATCTTCCGTCGATAAATTTTTGGATGCCATGACCAGACAGACAAAATTCCCATTTTCTACGGAAGAATTGCGGGACGAATTAAAGCACACCTTTTGGCTGCTTGATAGGGTAGACAGTGCAAAGGCATTGGCAAAGAAATTAAAAGAGCATCCGGTATTTAAGGAGTATGAAATTGTTCTTGCTGCGGGTGATGGAAAACTGGACGACGATGATGAATCCATGAAATCTTATGATAAAGTGGTTGCCGCCATTGCCGAGCATGAAAAGACAATTACATTGTCGGTAGGACAGCTTACGACAGGAATTACAATTCCGGAATGGACAGCAGTGCTAATGCTTAGTAATATGCGTTCTCCGGCACTTTATATGCAGGCGGCATTCCGGGCACAGAATCCTTGCCTGTTTAAGGTGGGGACATCTTTTAAGAGGAAAGAAAATGCTTATGTATTTGACTTTGATCCGGCAAGAACACTTACTATCTTTGAGCAGTTTGCCAACAATCTGAATCCTAATACAGCAAAGGGCGACGGTACTGCAGAGGAGCGGAAGGAAAATGTAAAGGAATTGCTTAATTTCTTCCCTGTAATTGGTGAAGATGAACAGGGAGAATTAGTAGAACTGAATGCGGAAAATGTACTGACAATTCCGAGGAAAATTCGTTCTGTTGAAGTTGTAAAACGTGGATTTATGAGTAACTTTCTGTTTCAGAACATCAGCAATATCTTTGGGGCACCGAAGGAAGTCATTGATATTATCACAAAATTTGAACCGATAGAAGAACCAAAGAATAAGATAAATCTGACGGAGGAAGTGCAGAAAGATTTATCACTGGATAAAAATGGAGAAGTATCATTAAGTGATGAATTTGTGATTGGAAGAACTCAGGATGTTTTTGGAAATAAAATCTATGATGTGACTTCTCAGGTACAGGAAACAATGACGCAAATGGAACAGACTCCGGACAAAGCACAAAAAGCGATTGACAAACTGAAAGAGGCGGTAAAGCAGAGTGCAGTCAAGGCAGTTGTGGATACTGCGAAGTCAACATATGGCTCTGATATGAAAGCAGCAGATAAAAGACAGATTGAATCAAAACTGAACCATGAAGCTGACCGGATGATTGATAAATTACATACCAATTATGAGATTGAGCGAAATGTCATAGAAAATCAGCGTGTTGCAGAGCAGCAAGCAAGGTATGAAACTGGAAAAACATCAGAACAGATTGATAAAGAATTTGAGCAGAAACAGAAGAAAGCTATGGAGAAATTCAATGAAGAATTGACAAGCGCTATTTCTGATTTTGCAAAAGAATCTACAAAAGAGACAGTCAAGACAGTTGAAACAAAGAAAAAGGAACGGGAAAAAGAAACAATCGAGGATGGTGTCAGAGATCACTTGCGTGGCTTTTCGAGGACAATTCCGTCATTCTTAATGGCATATGGAGATAATACGGTAACGCTGGCAACTTTTGATACCATCATTCCGGATAAAGTATTTCTGGAAGTGACAAGTATCACACTGGATCAGTTCAAATTCCTCCGTGATGGCGGTGATTATGTGGAGGAAGAAACCGGACAGACCAAGCACTTTGATGGACAGCTATTCGATTCGGTGGTATTTGATGGTTCAGTAAAAGAATTTCTTGCCTTAAAGAAAAAGCTTGCCGACTATTTTGATGAAAAGAGCGTAGAGGACATATTTGATTATATTCCACCACAGAAAACCAATCAGATATTTACGCCAAAGACAATGGTAAAGAAAATGGTGGACATGCTGGAGCAGGAGAACCCCGGATGTTTTGACATGCCGGATAAGACATTTATTGATCCGTATATGAAATCCGGTCTGTATATTACAGAGATTGTAAAAAGGCTATATCAGAGTGACGAGATGAAAAAGCAATTTTCAGACAATAAGGAGCGCTTGAAACACATCTTTGAAAAGCAGGTGTACGGATTAGCTCCGACGGAAATCATATATAAGATAGCAACAAGTTACATATTGGGATTTGACGAGGATACGAAAGACATCAAGCATAATTTTAGACAATTAGATGCTTTGCCTTACGCAAAAGATGGAACGCTGGAACAGATGTTGGATGAGCTATATCCTGAGAAGTAATAGATGAGAGACAGAAGGCAGCCGTTTGGCTGCCTTTTTGCTGTAAGAATTCAAGTTAATCTCAAAATAATATTTTTAGTGAAAAAAAGTTGCATAAAAAATAAAAAGTGATATAATAATGATAAGAGAGAAGAAAAGTGACTTGGAGGAATGAGCCATGATTATAGAGGTAAGAGCAAAAAACTGTTATGCATTTGAGGATGATATTACATTTTCAATGAAAGCAGATATGCGAAATAAAAAATTTGGAGCTAATGTTCACAAAGAGAATAATTTTAATGTCCTTAAAACGGTAGGAATATATGGACCAAACAATGCTGGTAAAACATGTCTAATCAAGTGCATTAGGGCAATAAGAAATGTACTTTTGAATAAGAAGAATGGACTGATGCCGAATATATTTACTGATAGTGATGTATGCGAGTTAGGTGTCACATTTATGGCATCCGGAAGAAAGTTTTCTTATGATTTTAAGTATGATGCAGAAAAAGAAGAATATATATATGAGTCATTTTCGGAGATATTTAAAGATCAGTATAACAACGAAAAGGAAGTTCGCTGGTTGAAAAAGGATACCGTTAGTGAAATATATGAGTGTATTGATGAATCTGTGCAGACTATGATTTCAGTTGTATCGAAAAACAATTTGTTATGCTATGTAGTGGATACAAGTAAATTTGAACATATCAATGAGATGAAACAGATTCTTGTCGGGTTTGCAGAAAAAATTGATATCATTAACATGAATAACATACCTATGCAGCATACGATTGAACTCATGAAGAATAAGAACCAGTTACAGCAAAAGGTTGTTGAGTTTATAAAAAATGCAGATTTGTATATGGATAACTTTGAATATGTGGATATGGATAAGATACAACTGAAAACTGGTGAAGGTGATGAAAAGCCGGATGAGAAAGTGCTTGATATTCCGGAGAATATTATGGATCAAATCCGATTGGTATCCACATATAAGGGAATCCATGTACCAAGTATGATGTTTGACTCCACAGGAACAAAGAAGATTGCAGCTATTGCCAGTTATGTAATTGAAGCACTTGAACAGGGCAGAATTTTAGTCGTGGATGAGCTGGATAGTAGTATTCATTTCAAACTTACCAGGGCGATTGTTGCGATGTTTAATAATGAATTGAATACAAGTGCACAGATGATATTTACAGTTCATGACATTAATCTTATGGATTGCAAGAGAATGTTCCGAAAGGAGCAGATTTGGTTTGTCCATAAAGATGAAGAAGGCGTATATGTGTATTCACTTGCCGATTTTACTGCACAGCAGGGTGTGAGAGATACGACAGATGTTATGGAAAAATATAGGAAAGGTGCGCTTGGAGCTTTACCAGATCCCGAATTGATTAACTCCTTGCTTAGTATTAAAGGTGATGTAAAGGGGGATGATGCCGATGCCAAATAAGCTCCCTAAGTTTTTGGATAATCACAAAATTTGCATTATCTGCGAAGGCAATGAGGAATATGAATATCTAAATCGGTTAAAGAATTTAAAAGTGTGGAACGAGCAATATGATATCTCATTGGTTAATGCCGGTGGAAATGGAAATATTCCGGCGAGATATCAGGACCGCTATCAAAATGGAGCAGACGAACTTGTACTTGTATTCTGTGATACAGAAAAGAAACCTCATGAGCAGTATGAAGACATTAAACGTAAGATTAATGAGTTTCATGGTGTGGATAATGCTGCAGATGAAGTGATTATATTTGGAAATCCTTGTACGATGCAGATTATATCTAAGCACTGGACCGATAAAAATTTGAAATCGCCAGCAAAACCAGTGAACGCTCCCTTGATAAAGGAATATACCGGGGTGGAGAATTATAAAGGGAGAGCGGATCAGATTCATGAGGTTATGGAACATGTTACTGCGGAGAATTATGTGGATATGAGTCAGCGGGTGAGAAAGTTGGATTCGGATGATTCTGTTACTGGTAGCAGTAATTTTGGAAAGTTTATTAAAATGTTTAAAAATAGTGATAATAGTTGGATTGAAAAAATAAATAAAAAAATTGAATAGTGTAAAGGATAAAAGTTATATTATGAACAAAGTAAATGTGATAAAACAAAATCTAGAGTTCATAGGTAAAACATGGATGAAGTGCATTGGCGCATTTGCAAGTATATTATCAATTTTCTTTTTGTTTTGGACGTGGGATGATATACACATTACGTCGACACAACATAAGTGTGAGATAATAATATTATTGTGTGTACTTGCACTCATATTTGCAATCTTATGGACATGTATTTTAAAAAGAACAAAAACAATTTGGGAAAATCCATCAGGAAAAATAAGAGTATGCTATGCGGATATTATGAAAGAGGGATTTGATAAAAGAAACAAAGAAGAGAAGTTATTTGTAATTCCAGTTAATTCGTGTTTTGACACTATTGTAGATGAAGATATATCATCCTGTTCAAAACCATTGGTGTCTCCTAATTCACTACATGGAAGATGGATAAAGGAAATGATAAATAATGGATTTACTATAGAAAATATTGATAGCAGAATACATAAATGTTTGGAAATGCAAAAGTTAGTTCCTAAAAGGATTCTTTCCGATGCAGATAAGGAACGTGGAAAAAAAGAAGAGTATGATTTGGGTACAGTGGCAATGGTTAGGGGCAATAACAGTAGTACCTTTTTGTTACTTGCAATTTCTGAATATGATAAAAACAATATTGCGCACACTTCTGTCGAGGATTTAGAATTGTGCATAAAATCACTTGTTGATTTTTATGATCAACATGGACAAGGACATAGATTGGCAATTCCATTAATGGGAACAAATCTTTCAAGAGCGGGATTATCACACGATGATTCACTGAGAGTAATAACATCATTATTTCAGTTGTATGGAGATAAAATACATGGAGAAATTGATGTTGTTATATATAAAGGAGATAAAGATAAAGTAACATTAGACATATGATAAGGAGGATCAAAGATGTCATACCGAAATGCAAATTATAGTGCGTTTTATGTTTCAGAACCATTTAGTGAAAGTAATTTAGGGGCAAATTCAACACATGATTTTGTTTACTACAACATGCTTAAAATGTGGAAAGGAGAGGATAATAGTTTCCCTTTCAATGATGCGCATGACAAGACTTATAATGTACGAGATGGGAGTGATTGGGAAAAAACTCTTAAGCCTAGACTTCATACAAGACTTGATAATTCTAAAAACATGATTTTGTTTTTAAGTTCCATTACTGTTAACAGTCGTGCATTGAGGGAAGAAATGAATTACGGAATAGACAAAAAAGGTTTGCCTGTAATTGTAATTTATCCAGATTATGATAAGAAGTCAGACATAGTTGATAGTAATGGAAATTTTAAGAAGCAAATCAAAGATTTGTGGGATAAGTTGCCAGCATTTCGTGATAATATGTCTTCTGTAGCCACATTACATATTCCGTGTACTAAGAGCCTTATTACAGCAGCATTGAGCGATGAAGATTTTATGGTAAATACAATGGCAGAAGCAAAAAAATATTATTATAAGCTGTAAACAATGGAAGGTTGAAATGAAAAAAGGGAGAATTTACCGGATTATCTATAGGAAGCTTGGATTCATAGTAGATTTTGCACTGAAGATGTAAGATTTGAAGCATATTATCAAAATAGTGATTGCGAAGTGATCTCAACGCAGTTATAATGAAGTGGCAACAAATTGGCAACAGAAAATCAGCGAGCCAAAATAATATATGCAACTGAAATAAAATAACGGCAAAAAAGACATAAGACTTAAACAAATATATTTAAGAATATCTTTGAACTTGCCGAGTTTGAGTAGCGGACAAAATTGCGAAAAAGCCCATAAATAAAGGCTTTGTGGGGGTGCCCAGATGTTCCGGTGGAGTGCAAATGGAGTGAAAATATATTTTTTTCCTTTGTTTTCATTCCGGAGTTATCCAAAGTTTTCGCAAAAAGTAAGTATGCTCAGAAAATATAATTAGCGT
>CAVCYJ010000109.1:0-9327 GCA_963605995.1 Holdemanella biformis
AAAATCCCATCGCCGCAGGCGATTTTCAATGGATTTTGACTCGTAACTGTGAAGTTACTGAACAGTTACGAGTTATTGAAAAAAAATGATGAATAACTGCATAAAAAAACAGTGGATTTTTCTGAATTATACATGGTATACTTAGCAAAGTTAGTGATGGCTAATTGATAAATGAATAATAACAGCTGTCACTGACAATACCTGAAATCCTAATGAATATCTTTGGTAGAAGTGACTCCCTTTTGGAAAAAGTAAAATCCCTCAGACTGATGAGCTGATCGGTCCTCTGGTAAGAGCTATTCCATCCAAATATCATTATCTACATTCGGGATCTTTTCTTGACTGATCTTGTGAGAAAAGACTCCGAGAGTACATCATTAAGACAAGGAGAGAATTATGACAAACAAAAAGTTTATGAAAAAGATGGCACCGGTGATCGTGAGCGCGGCAGTTGCAATGTCTTCTGTGCCGTATGCGGTTCTGGCATCTGATTTCACGGATGATACATCCGCTGCTTCCGCAGAGTTTACTGCAGAAGACGGACAGGAGGAGTTTGCAGCTGAGGATTCAACAGAGGCTGCATTTGCTTCCGAAGCAGAGCAGGGCACTACCTTTGTTCTTATGAATATTCCGTATGATGATTTTTATAAGGCTGAATTAAAAAACAACAGTGTTAAGGTTGATGCCTTTACATCCGCGACCCTTAACAAATCCAGAACAGTTGGCATGATGAACGGAAATTCCGCATATCATGTAAATTCCGATGGTTCTGATCTTACGGGTGTGACCTTCCCTGTAAAGGTTTCCGATGTTGCTCTTCTGAAAGATCTCAAGGAAGTAAAGGACACAGATTCTGTTACGATCACTGTTACCAACAGAGGACAGACAAGTACAAACACTTATACAGGAAAAGACTCGCTGGTTGAGAGCGCATCCTATTCCTACTATGCTCTGGGCGATACGCTGACAGATTATTCTTACTACAAAGAACTTACTGTTAATGCAGACGGCAGCTTCGCTTTCTCAGAGATCAGGGGTGCCAAGACACAGACAGTTGCGATCAATGCCACACTGACAACAGAGACAGGTTACGGAGATTATCAGCTTAATCTTGACAATGAGACCTTCTCAGGCCTGCTTGATACATCCGCAGATAAGATTTACGGTGTAACAGTCAATACGACAGATGGAACCAACTATGGTCTTCGTCATCTGGAAAACATCTGGCGCGGAAGCATGCTTTCATGGGGTACCGGCTATACCACAGAGGTTCATGGCTGCCCTGTTTCCTCTGAACATTACAAATCAATGATGGGAAAAACCATTGACAGTGTTACTTATTACACCAGCAAAGGTGTGATCACTTTTGATGTTCCGGATGTAAAAGTTCAGACAACTACAGGAATTAAGGCAACGGTAGCTGATATCATGAATACAGATTCCACAGCATCAGTTACATTTGACCAGGCACTTCCGGCTGATTTCAAAGCACAGTACACAGTAGACGGAAATGAAGTTTCCTGCACAGACGGAAAACTTGCCGTGGGTACTCTTACATTAGGCACTCATGAAGTTAAAATTGCAGATGCCAGCGGCACTTATGCAACGATCGTAACAGAGTTCACCGTAAATACTGACAAAACACCGGCATCCTACAATGTAAAGGAAGCAAAACTGGTTGCAGCAGAAGGCGCTGCAGCAGAGGAATTCGCTGCATATATCAAAAATATCGCCAATGTAAAAGTTGGAGATACTGATTATGAAGCAAATGAAAGATGGGGAAAGATCATTGTAAAGGAAGATGGAACTCTTGATCTTACAGATCTCCAGGTAACAGATGAAACTGTTTTTGAGATTACTTCTGTCGGATACAAGAACAATCTTGTATTTACATATGGAGAGAAAAAAGCCGAATTCAAACTGAATACCACAGCCAAAACTCTCTATACAAAAGGAACAACAAGGGCTTCCCTGAAACTCACAACAGACCTTACAGATAAGGTTACATGGACATCCGGTAATAAAAAGGTTGCAACAGTAAGCAGCAATGGTGTTGTGACAGCAAAAGCAAAGGGTACAGCAGTGATCACAGCAACCTGCGGAGAATATACAGCAACCTGCAAGGTAACAGTTAAGACTCCGTCTCTGAAGCTTACAAAAACTTCCGCAAGCGTAAAGGTCGGAAAGACAACCAGGATTTCTGCAAAAGCAACTCCGTCAGGAACAATCACTTACAAATCAAGCAACAAAAAGATTGCGACTGTAAGCTCCAAGGGCGTTGTGAAAGGTAAGAAAAAAGGTACCGCAAAGATCACAGTTACCTGCAATGGAGTTAAGAAAGTCTTTACTGTAAAGGTAAAATAATGGTAACTGTAAAGGTACCGGACAGTTACAGATAATATTCTAAGACATTTTATTAATGACCCCGGAAGCTTCTCCGGGGTCATCTTAATGAGAAAAAAACAGCAATAAGAAAAACTGTAAAATATAGATTTTTGAGATGGAAAATGATAAACTCTTGAGTTAGTTGCAGTTAATATGCTGTACTGGTGTATCGCAGACGGTGGCATATGAAAACTGTATTTTATGCAAAGGAGGAGAAAACAGTGAATAATCAAAATTTTTATCTGCGCCTGATCGCACTTTTACTGATCATCATGGCTGTATTTTTCTATAATGGCACAGTAAAAGACAGAACACAGGAACAGAATATCACAGATCTGACAGCAAAAGTGGAGAGCCTGGAAACGCAGCAGGAACAGATACTTACCGCATTACAGGAAGCCTATGAGGAACAGAAGGCTTCAGCAGGTGAATCGTCATCCGAAGATACTTCTTCCGACTCTGACAACGGCACGGATGCAGAAACTTCTGACACTGCCAACAGCACAGAGGATGCAGATGATGATTCGGCCAATGTATATAAAAACGGAACCTTTGAAGGTTCAGGAACCGGATATGGCGGTACGATCACCGTACAGGTTACTCTCAAAGATGATACGATTACCGCTGTCAGTGTGACCAGTGCACCGGGCGAAGACAGTGCATATCTGTCACAGGGTGAGAATGTGATCAACAGTATCATCAGTGAACAGAGCACCGATGTTGATACGATTTCCGGAGCAACTTTCAGTTCTACCGGAATCCTCGAAGCTGTAAATGATGCATTATCAAAGGCGGAAAACGAATGAAAAAAAGACAGAGAAAGGTGCGGCTGATCCGCGCCGCCATACAGCTTATATTTTTTATTGCAGCACCATCTCTTTTTTCCACGGCATTTGCAGGAATTAAGTCAATATTTCTTGCGATTGGCGGACAGCAGAGTGTAACCTGGAATTCTTTTCTGGACATCACGGCATTACTGCTGATCGTTACCATTCTGTTCGGACGCCATTTCTGCGGCTATGCCTGTGCATTCGGCTCACTGGGAGATGCTCTGTATGAACTTACCGCATTTATCCGCGCAAAATGTTTTAAGAAAAAGAAAAAGCATGGTTATCCGGAAGAATGGGTGCACAGACTTCAGAAAGTGAAATATGTGATTTTGGCATTTCTGCTTCTTTCCTGCGTGACCGGTTTTTATTCCGAATTACAGGGAATGAGTCCGTGGGATGTTTTTTCCATGCTCACAGCTGGAAAACTGCCGAAACCGGCTTATCTGGTTGGAACAGTCCTTCTGGTTCTGATCATGATCGGAATGTGTACGCAGGAACGTTTTTTCTGCCAGTTTCTCTGCCCGATGGGAGCGGTATTTGCGATCATGCCGATTGTCCCCGGAGCACTTTTTAAGAGAAACCGTTCAAACTGTGCCCCGAAATGCAGTCTCTGTAAGAAGAGATGTCCCGCACATCTGGATATCGACGGCGATACCGCACATTCCGGAGAATGTATCTGCTGCCACGCCTGCACAGCAGTCTGCCCGAGAAAGAATATCCACCCCGGAAATATAAGTGCAGGCGAAACTGAAACGAAATAATTTTCCTGATAAGCAGCCATGTTACCTGGCTGCTTATTTGATATAAAAGTCGCATAGCAAATGCGGATGATTTCGTCGACTTGACTTCAGTTATACATATTATTGAGAAAATTTAGCAACAACTAACTTATTGAGAAAGATTATTAGTAAGGACTAACTTAACGGGTAGACAGAAAAAAAAGTCAGTGTTATAGTTTATAGAGTTAGACGACACTAATAAATATGGCAGATGTGTCATATATCATGCAATACAGAACAGATGATATGAATACAGATTTTAAAGATAAGGAACTTAGAAATATATGACAAACAGATATTCTTTTGTGTTGGGACTTATCGTCGCAACTTCTCTTTTATGTACACCTCAGGCTGTATGGGGTTCTTCTGAGACAAATACATATTCCAGAACAGATTTTGCCATGGATACTGTTGTATCAGAAACGCTTTATACAACAGGAGAGGATATCACTGCAGATGTGGTGTCGGTTCTGAAGGATGTGGAAGAGAATCTGATCTCCTGGACAAAAGAAGGCTCTCAGATATATCAGATCAACCAGAATGCCGGAAGTACCACAACGGTTTCAGAAGAAACGGCATCTTATTTGAAACAGATACTGGAATTGTCCAAAGCCTCGGACGGTGCCATGGATCCGACTATGGGAAAAATTATCCGGCTGTGGGATATTGATGGCGAAGATCCGCATGTTCCTGCTGAGGATGAATTAAATTCCCTGCTTGAGAATGTAGGCTATGAGAAAGTAACTCTGGATGGCAATGATGTTACCATGCCGGAAGGGGTGACTCTGGATCTGGGTGCCGCGGGCAAGGGAATCGGCTGTGATGCAGCCGAAAAAATTCTTGATGCAGATGAGGATGTGACAGGTATGATCCTGAATCTCGGCGGCAGCAGCGTTATGAGTTATGGAAGTAAACCTGACGGTTCTGCCTGGCAGGTAGCTGTTACAGACCCGAGGGATACAGAAGGGGACTATCTGGGTGTAGTTGCTCTGAATGGAACAGAATTTCTCTCTACTTCCGGGGATTATGAGAAGTATTTTATAGAAGATGGTGTCCGATATCATCACATCCTGGATCCTTCTACCGGATATCCGGCAAGAAGCGGTCTGACATCCGTGACGGTTGTGTGTGATAACGGTCTGGACGCAGACGGACTTTCAACTGCGTGCTTTGTACTCGGAAGAGAAAAGGCGGAAGCACTTCTCAAAGAGTACGATGCGGACGGTCTGTTCGTAGATGATTCCGGTCATGTCTGGCTTACAGAAGGCATGAAGGAAAGATTTCAGTTAATGAAAGATACTTATTCTATCAGTGAATAAGCTCATCTTATACACATTCGTAGCTGTTTCGCAGCTTAACGTTCAGTGAAGCGGCGAATGGCTGCAAAAAATCATATTCAGGAGGATTTTATAGGTATGCGCAAGGGAAATTTAATCAAAATGGCAGCACCTGCAATTTTAAGCGCAGCAATGATGGTTTCAGGATTACCGGTCATGGCTGCAGAGTTTACTGAGGACACAGCTGTTGAGGCATCTTTCGATGCAGCAGAGGAAACATCGGATTCTTTTGGCAGCGAGGAGGAAACACCGTTCGTTGACGATCAGACAGCAGCAGAAGATGAATTCGCCGCAACAGCAACAGAAGATGGTTACAAATATGTATATGCGGGTCTTACCTGGGCTCAGTACTGGGCATCTGAAGGTGTTTACAATGCAGCAAACACAGACTCCAACAGCACAAAAGACAGCCATGATGAGACAGATAAGGGCGGTTTTGATACTGTTACAAGAGCAACATTAAATCATGGTCTTCACAGAGGAAGCTATCAGTGTGAAGCTGTTATGTATGATACAAATGGCGGCTCCTATGAAATTTCATACTGGACATCTGCCACTGATGCTGTTCTTACAGACGGCTCAACTGTAAAGCTGAATCAGCCGGAGAGAGGACAGATCACAAAGGAAGACGGTACTGTAGTAGATTTTTCTCACTATGAAGTAGTTGGACTGAAATATGTTCCGGTCGCAGTAAAGGCTGAAGATTATGAAGCATTTAAGGCTCAGTACAAGGTTGTTGAGGACGGCAGTGCTGTTGCAGGCGGATATGGCGAAAATAACTTACAGTCTTACAATGCAGTTGCTGATGTTACAGCAGAAACAAACGGATTAAAGGAAGCAGTAAAGGGTTCTGACGGAACATTTACATTTACAGCCAGAAAGACAGGTACAGGTTCCGGACTTAAGGATGAAGCACTCCAGACAGCCTCTAATATCAATGTAGAAGTAAAAGAGGCAAGCGGAAGCTACGGTGAATTCTTACGTGTAGACCTTACAGGAGACGGATATGGTGCTCTCGGTGCCAAGATGTATGCTGTAAAATGGGATTACTATGGAACAGGTGACACAGTCCTTGCTTCCTATGGAACAAAATTTGCTGCTGATAACTGGATGCACAAAGCTATGGGAATCCAGCTTGGTCTGACAGATTCCTATCGTTGCCAGCTTCCATCCGGAACAGACGGAACAGGTAAATGGAAGGTTACAGTATATGCTATGGGATATGCTGACTATACGTTTGAATTCACAGCAACAGATGCAAACATTGTAAAACCGGATGCAGGCGAAGCTGATACAACTGCATTAAAAGCAGCTGTAGAGAAAGCGGAAGCATTAAAAGAGGCTGACTATACGGCAGATTCCTGGAAAGCTATGCAGTTAGAACTTCAGGAAGCCAAAGACTTACTTGCAAAAGAAAAACCAACCCAGGCAGAGGTTGATGAAGCTGCCACTCATCTGAATGCGGCAATTGACGCACTGGCAGAGAATACCAATATCAGCTTCAGCAAAGCAAAAGTAACTCTTTATAAGGGAAAATCAACCAAATTACAGGTATCTATGACTGGAACCGCATCATCAGGTCTCACATTTACCTCAAGCAATAAAAAGGTTGCAACTGTAAACAAGACAACCGGTAAGGTTACAGCCAAGGCTGCCGGTAAAACAGTGATCACAGTTAAATGCGGAGATGTAAAGGCAACCTGCACTGTAACTGTTAAGAATCCGACTCTTAAGGTAAGCAAAACAGCTGTATCTGTAAAGGCCGGAAAAACTGCTAAGATTACAGCAACTGCAACACCGTCCGGAAAAGTTACATACAAATCCAGCAACAAGAAGGTTGCTACAGTATCTTCCACAGGTAAGATCAAGGGAATCAAAAAGGGTACTGCAAAGATTACAGTAACATGCAACGGAGTATCCAAAACAGTGAAGGTGACTGTAAAATAATTCATTCAGAAAGATTTTATCTGACTGATCCATAAGTGAAGAAAAGAAATCCTGTGTCTCACATAAGGGCAGGATTTCTTTTCGCTTGTATAAAGAGGACTGCAGTTGCCGTTGCACCAGAGATTTACAGAAGAAGGAGAAGATTTGTGGACAAAAATAATGAACAGAAGAATAAAAAACAGACAGAAAGCAAACCGGAACAGAATCGTCTCAGACCGTGGGTGAAGCTTCTTCCGGCAGCAGCGGTTTTTGCTGTGGTCTGCATCACCTGTTATCAGGCTGACAAAAGTCCGGCAGAGTCCGTTCAGGTTAAGGACAGCGATATCATGTCAACGGATGATATCAGAAAGATGATTTCGACAGAAAATCTGAGTGGTGGCGATACACAGTCGGACTCTGAAAAAAACGCGAAAGCATCTGCAAAGAAAACAACGTCCAAAAAGACAAAGAAAACCAGCAAAATAAAAACAGGCACTAAGAAAAATACTACCTCCGGTGCCGCTGCAAACAGTGCCGCTGCCAGCGGTGCGGGGAGCACAACGACTCCTGTCGCGGAGGTACCTGCAGACGGATACGTGGATGGAACCTATACAGGCTCAGGAACCGGATTTGGCGGTACGATCACAGTGCAGGTAACAGTCAGCAATCGTAAGATCGCAGCCATCGATATTCTTGATGCTTCCGGTGAAACAGCTTCTTATTTCGCCAATGCACAGGGAGTGATCAGCAGGATTCTTTCCAGTCAGTCTCCGAATGTAGACGCAGTCAGCGGAGCAACCTATTCTTCAAATGGAATTATCTCTGCAGTTCAGAATGCACTGGCTCAGGCTGTTCCGTCCGGGAATAAGACAACTGTGACACCGACTCCGACACCGACGAAGAAACCGGTGCCAACTCCGAAACCGGATGCAGAGCAGATTTATAAAGATGGAACCTATACCGGAACTGGAAAAGGTTACAGCGGAACAGTTACTCTGACAGCGCAGATCAAAAAGGGTGTGATCAAATCCCTGGAGGTTGAGCACAAAGATACCCCTATGTTCTTCAAAAAGGCCTGGGATGTTCTGGAAAACGAGATTATTCAGAATCAGTCGGCTGACGGTATTGATACAGTCAGCGGAGCAACCTATTCTTCGAAGGGAATCCTGACTGCAATGAAGGATATTCTGAAACAGGCAAAAAAAGGCAGCTCTGCTGTGACTCCGACTCCAACCCCGAAGGTAACGGTAACTCCGACTCCGGAACCGACAGCAACTCCGACCCCTGATGCGACCCTGACTCCGGAAGTAACTCCAACTCCTTCTCCCGATGTGACTCCGACTCCGGAAGTAACTCCGACTCCGGAACCGACAGGACCGTATGCAGATGGAACCTATTCAGGATCAAGCTATGGATACAGCGGACAGGTAGTGGTGACTGTGACTGTCCAGGGCGGTCAGATTGTTTCCATCGAACAGAGTAACAGTGATTCTCCTGATTTCTTTGATGCAGCATGGGGTACGATTTATCCTCAGATCATGGCAAACCAGTCAGCGGACGGCATAGATACAGTCAGCGGAGCTACTTTCTCATCGGAGGCGATCATAAAAGCTGTGCAGAAGGCTCTTGCCGGTGCTCTTGCATAACGTAACCGTTGAGTGTAAAATATAATAACAGGCAGATGCTGTAATTTGCCGGCATATTCTGTGAAATGTAGAAATGGAGGACAGCAACATGATTAAAACAACTGTAAAAGTAGATGGCATGATGTGTGGTATGTGTGAATCTCACGTGAATGATGCAGTGAGAAAAGCCTTCCAGGTAAACAAAGTTACTTCTTCCCACAGTAATGGGGAGACTGTGATTATTTCAGAAGAACCAGTAGATGAGGCAAGGTTAAAAACAGCCATCAGTGCAACCGGATATGAGATAAAGGGGATTACATCAGAACCCTATGAAAAGAAAAAGGGGTTGTTTTCTTTTCTTCATAAATAAGACAGAAACAGTAAGGTAAAATTCTGTCAGAGAGTTGTGCAGAGATCATGCAATAAACATGATCTCTGTTTTTTA
>CAVCYJ010000110.1:0-9261 GCA_963605995.1 Holdemanella biformis
CAGTAAATACAAGGGATACAGCGATTTTATTTTCGTTTAACTGTCAAAGACAGGATTGTAAGCATACGTGAACCATTTGTCAATTTTTATTTGACGTTAACAACCCTAACAGCAAAAACACCGGATCAATGAATTGCAATATATTTCTCAAAATATATTCAACTCACTATCCAGTGTTTTGTTTATCCCGCTGCCCGTTCTATTATTTATGCTTCTTCTGCCTCGCTGTCCTCCACATTCTGAAACATCTTCAGGATCTTGTACAGTTTATCCCATCTCTTATCATTCCTGTCATACTCAACCAGGACTACACCGGCAATTGCTGTCAAAACAACACACCTGTGGATCAGCCTTCTGATACGTATGCGTCTTTTGACGTCTTTCATTCCCTTTTCATAAAGTTTCTCTGCCATTCGTTCTGCTCTGGCATCTTTGCAGGCGATATAATCGTCGATCACACACTTATCTTCAGCGCTAAGTTCCAGGCTCTCATACATATCTTTCAGCCCTTGCAGTTCTTTATTATTCTGTCTGATCATTGCATCCTTACAGCAGATTTTCTCTTCCGCTGCCTGTTTCATTCTTCTGGTTCGTTTGCTCATAATTGAAACTCCTTCCCATTCGTTTTGATTAACTTCTATTTTAAACTTTTTTGAAGCTTTTCACAATAGGATATTTTAAAGAAATCCGGTATGTACAATCCCCACTCTTTTGAGTATAATGAAGCTGCCGGAGAAAAACATCTTCCGACAGCTTCATTAATCAACGACATCATGGCAGAATGTACTTTTGGAATCTTTTTGTGGCAAAAAATCAGCCACAAAAGCAAGTGCAGGAAAGACTCCGAGAATACATCAGATAAGACTGGAGGTAGCATAATGATTATTACAATTGCAAGACAATGTGGAAGCGGCGGACACGAAATAGGCAGAGAACTCGCTTCCCGGCTTGGTCTGGAACTTTACGACAGAAAAAGACTGGAAGAAGAAGCCCGAAAACTCGGCAAGTTCGATGAGAATAAGGATTTCTTTCAGGAAAAGGCAATAAACAGCCTGTTATACAGCATTGCTCTCAGCTATGGCGACAGCAATCCCATGGAAAGGTCCTTCGCACTTATACAGGAACTTACTCACGGGAAACAGGCCGTGATCATCGGCCGCTGCTCCGGAGCAATTTACGCAGACGATTCTGACGCAACGACTATCTTTCTCCACGCAGACAAGGACTGCCGCGTCAGACATATCATGGAGCGGGATCAGATATCCGAAAAAGAAGCTTCCCGCCTGATCAGAGAAGTAGACGAAAAAAGAGCTTCTTTCCATAAATTCTGCACCGGAAAAGCCTGGGAAGATGCCAGCCAGTATCATCTCACCATCGACACCGGAAAGATCTCAATTTCTGATGCCGCAGAACTTATCATAAACTATATTCATGCAAAAGCAAAATGATCTGACTTAAATCTGTCAGACCAAGCAAAAATACAGGACAGCAGCCACTCCGCAAGTGTATACTGTCCTGTATCTGTATGTTATTCCTTTTTCACTGTTCGTTCTTATCTATCCACTGATCGTTTCTGTCAGTTTTTATTTGCCTCGTACTCTTTGAGTTCCTTTAATGCTTTTCCTGACAGTGGATACAGTACAAAGATATTAAAAATTGTCATCAGTCCGATTCCTACATCTCCCAGGTCCCATACAAATGTATAAGCTGCGATACCACCGATGAACAGCATTACCAGAGCCAGCACTTTGTAAGCAGTCTGCCAGCACCATCTGTCTCCGAATAAATATGCCACATTACTTCTGGCATAGAATAGAATCCCCAGGAATGTGGAGAAGCTGAACATAAACAATGTGGCAGCAATAAATATCACGCCAAAATCTCCCAGATGATATTTCATAGCCGTCTGTAACAGTTCCATTCCCGACAAACCTGCTGTAAGTTCTTCCGGTGCCAGAAGCATGATCATCGCTGTACAGCTGCAGATCACAATGGTATCTACAAATACTCCCAGTGCCTGTACCAGACCTGCTTTTACAGGCTGATCACACTCTGCTGCAGCGGCAGCACACGGTGCAGAACCGGAACCTGCTTCATTGGAAAATAATCCCCGTTTAATACCATTCATAAGAACCGCCCCAAATCCACCCGCTGCCACCTGGCGGAGTCCAAAGGCTTCTCTGAAAATCTTTCCAAATACTGTCGGAAGACTTCCGATATTTGTAAAAATAATAAACAATGTGATCGCGAAATAAAGCACTGCCATCACCGGTACCAGCAGATCCAGAACCTTAACTGTTGCATTCTTTCTCAAAACGATCACTGCAGCAATAGCCGTCAGTCCGACAGTTGTATATAACGGCGGTATCGAGAATGCATTTTCAAAAGAAGATGCCACAGAATTACTGATCACCTGGCTGATCCCGCACCAGCAGATCAGACCTGAAACAGCAAACAGCACCGCCAGCAGCACTTTCTTTTTCTTCTTGCCCTGTCTTTCTTCTATATAATGGTGGATATAATAGGCCGGACCACCTCTGTACCCCCCATAAAGAGGATCTTTCTCCTTATATAACTGCGCAAGCGTTGCCTCTATAAATGCCGTGGAAGAACCAATGACAGCAGTCACCCACATCCAGAATATTGCGCCTGCGCCACCTGCGGAAACTGCCGCTACTACACCGACCAGATTTCCCATTCCGACTCTGGTTGCTGTGGAAACGATCAAAGTCTGGAAGGATGACAGGCTGCTCTTGTCATCCTTGCCTTTTTTCTCGACCAGTGCTTTCAGCATATCCGGAAAGAGTCTGACCGGCAGGCACCTTGTCCGGATCGTGAAATAAACCCCGGTCGGGATCAGCAGCAGGATCAGAAGTGAAATCCCCAGACTGCTTCCTCCCGGAAGAGGAATCTTTATCAGATCTCCCCACAAAAATGAATACACTTTTTCGATTAATGTTACGATCATATTTCTGTCCTTTCAGATTTTTACTCTCTGCTTTCCCCGTATTGTCTCGTTGACAGCAGCCCTTTAACGTGCGGGCGCAGTTTTATTTTTCAGAGGATTGCTATAGTATAACATTAATCATGTTCCGCGTAAATCAGCTTTTTTGTATTTTCCTGATTTCAGTGCAGCAAGCTATAAAACGATTTTGTAGTACACTCACTTTATGTATTTTTCAAGACATACCAGCTGCACATTCGGAATGCCGTTGAATTCACACTTTACTATGCCAGTCTCTTCATATCCTGATCTCTGATATAAGCCCCTTGCCCGTTCGTTTCGAACATTTGTATCCATTCGCAGTTCTGCACATCCATGCTCTTTCGCATAATTCTCATAAAATGCTACAAATGCCCTGCCATATCCCTTACCCTTTTGATATGGGTCAACAGCCAGACCATGCAGTACCATAACCTCATTATCTTTTGCGTTATTCTTCCATACTGCATACTTATATTCAGCCACCTGGAGCTGATTGATAATAGCCGCTGCTACGGTTTTGCCTTCATCTTCCATGACGAAAAGGTCTTTTCGCTCCAAAGCGGTCTCGGCTGTTTTTCTGGTCGGATATATATGTCGGATCCAGCCAGTTGCAGTCAGCCCCTTTTCCTCCTCATCATGTATGTTTTCATATATTTTTTCAATGTTATCAATATCGTTTTCTGTTGCTTCACGCACTTTCATGAAATCAAGTCTTCTTTCTTCTCTTTGTCAGGGATATTCTCCGCATTCTCTTCGCAGTTTATCAGGACCTGCCTGTACTTCTCCTTACAGATAAGTCCATTGCCAGCTGCTTCACCTCTATGCAAACAGGCTGATCACAATGGCCCAGAGCAGTCCTGTTAATCCTATAATTGTTACCATCATTGTCCAGGATTTCAGGGTCGTCTTTTCATCAATCTCAAGAAGAGAACTAACCAGCCAGAATCCGGAGTCATTTACATGGCTGAATGCAGTTGCGCCACCATTGATCGCGCAGACCATTGCTGCCAGCTGAACAGGCGATAATCCTGCAGTCCCCGGCATCGCCGCCATGATTCCTGCCGCCATTGTCATCGCTACGACTGCCGCACCTACAGACGCACGGATCAGTGCTGAGATCAGGAATGCCACAAGTACTAACGGAAGCCCGCTCTTTTCAAGTGCAGGTCCGATAATATCGCCCATGCCGCAGTCCTGCAGCACCCAGCGGATAATACCGCCTCCGGTAATAACCAGAAGAATCTGTCCTGTAGGCTTAAGGGACTGATCCAGGATCTTCTTTAACTGCTCTCCATCATATCCCTGCTTCTTTCCAAGGAAATACATCGCGGATAATACAGCAATGATCAGTGCCACAAATGGCGTTCCGAGAAATTCCAGTACCGGACGGATTGCATCAATTCCCGGAATATAAGCAGACATTGTACTGCACAGAATTAAAACCAGCGGAACAAGTATAATACATAATACAGTAGAAAATCCAGGAAGATTTGCTTTCTCTTCTTCTCTGACTTCCTGAATATTTGCCGGAAGCTCTGTATGAATACGGATGCCAATAAATTTAGGCCACAAAATTCCGGCAAAGATCAGGGAAAAAATACCAGCAGGCACACCTGCCGCGATCATAACACCAAGATCTACATTCAGCATATTTGCAACAAGTACAGAGCCTGCGGATGGCGGAATAAATGCAAAACCTGCTGCAAGCCCTGCCAGTAAAGGAATTACATAATATAAAGTAGATTTCTTTGTTTTCTTCGCAAGACCGAATGCCAGCGGAATCAGGATCACAACACCAGCTTCAAAAAATACAGTAGTTCCGACTACCAGTCCGGTGATTCCAAGGGCAATTCCTGCCTTTTTCTCGCCAAACTTATTTACCAGAGTCTGAGCCACACACTGTGCTCCTCCTGATACTTCCAGGATTCCGCCAAACAGAGAACCCAGACCGATCAGTAATACAATCCCCTGTAACGTCTCGCCGGCCCCTTTTTCCACTGTGCTTACCAAAGTCGGAACCGGCATTCCGGCTCCGAGACCAATGAACAAAGCTGAAATCAGCAGGGATAATACCGGGTGAATTTTAAATTTGATAATGAGCAGCAATAATAATACAATTCCTGCCACAGCTGCGATCAACAGTCTTGATGGCTCTGCCGCAAATACCACTTCTGTCATTTTAATTTTTCTCCTGAATTTGCAATATTTTTACCCTACATACTTATGTATAGTTGCTCTTACAGCCCCAGGTCCCGCAAGCATTTCGCGGAACATATCCTCAATCTTTTCTCCCACACCGGCTTTATAGAGATCTATAAAAAACAGACGTTCATTGGAAAGAATTGGTTTCAGCTGATCTTTGAATGTCTCCGGCTTTCCTGCTATAATATCCTTAAACTGCTCCTGAATTTCCTCATTCATCGGATCCGGTGCAAGTTCAAATCTGTTTCCTTCATCATCTACACCCAGCATATATCTGAGCCATCCGGCAATACCAAGCGGAATTGCTGTCAGTCTGGAAGCATCACCGTACTTCTCTACATATGCCTTGATCGTCTCACCAAAACGTACTCCAACCCCCTGAGATACGTCTACTGCCAGCCGGAGATTTGTGTCTCCCAGATATTCATTCGGAAAACGCTCATTAAAAAGTTCATCCACAAATGCCTGTGGAGAAAGGATTCCCGGATTTGCCACTACCAGAAGACCTTCATCATAAGCGACCATCCGCGCCATCTTCATCATATCTTCATTTGTATTCAGCATATATGCAAACAGATCGTATCCGAGAACTACCCCCAGCGGACCTGTAGCAGAATGAACAGGGTTCAGACATACAGTTACTTTCATACGTTCGGAAAGATTAACTGTATTTCTGTCTGCCATATATACGCCGAAGCCTTTTTCCAGAGCCGGGCGTCCGTTCGGGAAACTGTCTTCAATTACAAGATACTGCGGTTTCTCAGCATTTACAAATGGTGCAATGTATGTTTTCTTACCTGTGATCACCGGCTGCATATTTTCAACACCAATTTTCTCAAGATCTGCTGCGATCTGCTCACTTGGACGTGGTGTGATCTTATCGATCATTGTCCACGGGAAAGCAACCACTTTCTCATCGCTTACATAATTTACAAATCCCTCGTCTACAAATCCTGCTTTCTGCCATTCTTTTGTCATAGTCAGCACGGATTCCCGAAGCTTCGCGCCGTTCTGCGAGCAATTGTCCATAGAAACAAGAGCGATCGGATATCTGCCTGCTTTGTATCTTTCATAAAGCATTGCAACCAGCACTGCCATCGCACCTGTTGCTTTGTCAGGACCATTCTTGATATCTGCCTCCACATACGGAAGCCATGTTCCGTCAACTTTCTGTAATGCATATCCCTTCTCTGTAATTGTAAAGGAAACCATCTGCAGAGAACTGCCTGTAAAGATTTCTTTCAGGCGATTCCACTGTACTTCATCAGAGGACTGCGCCTTTACTGCTTCAGCAAAAGCTCCGATTACTTTGTATTCACGGGTTCCGTCAGTGTGAAGGATTACGCTTAATCCCAGATTGTCATATGGCTTATAAATCTTATCTACTACATCATAGTCAAAAGTTTCCACACAGGTAATGCCCCGGTCCAGAATGCCGTCTTCCAGAAGTCCATCTGCAATACCTCCGATGAATATACGGAAAATATTTCCAATTCCGAAATGCACCCAGCCCGGTTCCTTCTTTGCTTTCTCTGAAACAGCCTCCACATCATAACCCGGAAGGGCGATTCCGGCCTTTTCCCATGCTTCACGTTCTTTGATTCCATTGATCGACAACTTCATTGTTGTATCCTCCCGATTTTTTTTGCTCATTATTTGTTCGTCTTTCATTTGTTTATTATGCGTTTGACTTATGTTTATATCTAAGTTGTAAGTTGAGTATATATCTTTTCCTTTCAAAAATCCATTGACAGAAATTCTAATTTTAAAAACTCATTTTTGTATAGTTTTACCAGTCAATAAACTTCTGCCACAACTTTATTGCATTTTCGCTTATCGTATACTACAATATACGTAAAACTTAACTTTTTCTTATAACAGAAACAAAAACCGGGAGAATTTTATGAGTGAAAAGGGATTAACAACTATCAATCTGAAGAAAATAAACAGATCTAAAGTTTATCAGTATATTTACAGAAAAAAAATGACCTCAAAAATGCAGATCGTCCAGGAACTGCAGATGGGGCTGTCTACAGTCAGCCAGAATCTCAATCTGTTGGAGCAGGAAGGTCTGATCGAACGGAATGGATATTTCGAATCCACCGGAGGTCGAAAGGCAAATGCCATCCAGATAGTGACTGACTTCAGGATTTCTATCGGTATCGGTATCTTAAAAAATATGTTTCATATTACTGCTGTTGATCTGTACGGTAATGCTTTTTATACAAATACCATACCGCTTTCATATTCTGACACACCCGAATATTACCGGCAGGTCACTGACAAAATCAAAGAATTTATCGCAGAAAATAAATACACTAAAGAAAAAATCCTCGGCATTTCCATTGCTACTCAGGGAATCACATCTCCTAACCACAATTCTGTTTTGTATGGAAAAATCATGAATAACACAGGTATGAAGCTGGAAAACTTTTCCCGCTATCTGCTATATTCCTGTTATCTTGAACACGATTCCAAATCTGCCGCTTTCCTGGAACTCTGGAATCATCCTGAACTGGACAGTGCCGTTGTTTTCCTGTTAAACCGTAACCTCGGCGGTGCCATCATCACCAACCGCCAGATTCATCAGGGCAGCTCTATGCACAGCGGCACTCTGGAGCATATGTGCATTAATCCCGACGGTCCACTCTGCTACTGCGGCAGCCACGGCTGTCTCGAAACCTACTGCTCTGCCAATTCCCTGGAGCAGGCTGCAGGTATGACAATAAAAGAATTCTTCCCTCTTTTGCGTGAAAAAAAATCTCCCCAGCTTACACAAATCTGGAAAGATTATCTCAATCATCTGGCCTTTGCCATGAGAAATGTCAACCTGATAGTCGATGCCCCGGTTATTATCAGTGGATATCTGGCACCTTATTTCACACAGGAAGATATTGAATATCTGACTGAACATATCAATGCTGTAACTCTTTTTAAATTAGAGAAAAGCAATATCCTGATCAGCCCAAACGGACAGTATACACCTGCGATCGGAGCCGCACTGTATTATGTAGATAAATTTATTCAGTCCGTATAAATGCTTCCAGGAGTACATCAATAAGGAGGGGGATATCCCCTCCTCATTCATTGATCAGCTTGTTATTTACATATTCAAACCCAAGACGGTTTACTGTATCTGCGAAGCGTTCTCCATCGATTCCTTCGTTTTTGAAAAGAAGGATTGCTTTCTCCACTACTTTCATTACCTCTCCTTCGTCTGTAAAGATTTTGGTAAGGGTCTGTCCGATGGCAACTCTTTTTCCCCATCGACCGCCTATGTAGATTTTATATCCGTCCTGATATTCTGTGACAGCACCAAACGGACATCTGCCTTTGCAGCGGCCGCAGTGTGTACATTCTTCCGGGTCAATATAAATTTTACCCTCTGCTACTTTTGACGCTTTTACAGGACAGTTCTTTGCGATCTGACAGACTTTGCAGCCCCGGCATTTCTCTGTATCCGGTTTTGGTATCCTCTGACCGATGATCCCGATATCATTCAGGTTTGGTTTTACACAGTTATTGGGACATCCTCCCACTGCGATCTTGAATTTATGTGGCAGTGTCACATCATGATATCCTATATAAAAGCGTTCATGGATTTTTTCGCTGAGTGAAAATGTATCGATCAGCCCATACTGACAGGTTGTTCCTTTGCAAGATACAACAGGCCTTACCAGTTTTCCGGTTCCGCCGGTCATCAGACCATGTTCTTCCAGAAATGCAATGATGCCCTCGATATTGGAGTACGGTACTCCCTGAATCTCCATACTCAGCCGGGTCGTCATCGTAATCTCTCCATTTCCGAATTTCTCTGCCGCCTCAGCAATGGCACGGTGTTCATCCGTGGTAATCCGCCCATTTCGTGTTAACACCCGTATATTAAAAATATCCTCATAACGCTTATCTTTTAAACATCCAAGCCCTTTTACACGCTTAATCTCATCCGGACTCAGCTTTACAGACGCCTTTTGTTCCTCTTTCATTTATTTTCTCCTCATACTTTCATTCTGTCCGCAATTATAGCAATCCTCTAAAATAATGCATCTTAATCCAGTCCATCAGAGCGTGAA
>CAVCYJ010000111.1:0-9228 GCA_963605995.1 Holdemanella biformis
CTGAGGTAGAGATCGTCGAGGCACAGACCGTATGTCCTGGTAAATATATTGCAATAATTACCGGTGACTTAAGTGCGGTAAAGGCAGCCGTTGATGCGGCAGTAACTACATATGAGGACAAGTGCATTGACAGCTTTGTGCTCGGTAATCCTCATGAATCCATTTTTCCGGCAATTTACGGAACCACACATGTGGAAGATGTAAGTGCACTGGGAATCCTGGAAACCTATGATGCAGCTTCTATTATCGAAGCAGCAGATCAGGCAGCGAAGACTGCGATCGTAGATCTGATCGAACTTCGTATTGCCAAAGGTATGTGCGGAAAATCCTATATGATGATCACTGGTGAAGTTTCCGCAGTAGAAGCTTCTATTGACAGAGCAAAAGAACTTGTATCTGCCAAGGGAATGTATCTGGATTCCTCTGTTATCGCACATCCTGACAGAAGGATGATCGACAGTATTTTATAAAAGATCAAGGCACACAGTGCCGTTTTTATATGAGCAGGTAGCGAAGCGGACTGCGAATATTTTTGACGCTTCACTAAAAAATTCCTCAAAAAAGGAGGCAAAAAGATGCTTGCACTGGAGAGAAGAAATCAGATTCTCGAGAAATTACAGGCAGAGAAGCGGGTGGTAGTAAGTGAACTGAGCCAGCTTTATAATGTCTCTGAAGAGACCATACGCCGCGATTTGGACAAACTGGAAAAAGAAGGACTGGCAATTAAAAGCTATGGCGGCGCAGTGATTAATGAGGATATTAGCATTGATTTACCTTTTAATGTCCGCAAAAACCAGAATGTTTCAGGGAAGCAGAAAATGGCGGAAATTGCTGCTTCCCTTGTAAATGACGGAGATCACATTTTTCTTGATGCCAGCACAACTGCGGTATTTGTGGCAAAAGCATTAAAAGAGAAGCAGAGACTGACAGTAATCACGAATTCTATGGAGATATTACTGGAACTTTCTGATGTGTCCGGATGGAACATCATTTCTACCGGAGGTGTTATGAAAGAGGGCTATCTCGCTTTTCTTGGATCTAAGACGGATGAATCCATCCGTTCCTATTATGTAGATAAAGTGATTTTTTCCTGTAAAGCTCTGGATAAAGAGTGGGGGATCATGGAATCACAGGAAGCTTTTGGTTCAACGAAAAAAGCGATGATGGGTTCCGGTCATCAGAAAATTCTGGTTGTGGACAGTTCAAAATTTGACCAGACTGCGTTTTCTGTTGCAGGCAGCCTGAAGGATGTAGATATAGTTGTAACAGACAAAAAGCCTGTGGACAGGTGGAGGATATACTTTGAAAAAATAGGTGTAGAGTGCAAATATCCTGTCTGATACCAGAGAAAAGGAGTATTGTAGCATATGAATACTTTTGAAATGAAAACAGTAATCCATTTTGGCAACAATGCCCTGGACAGATTGAAAGATATTCCCTATAAAAGAGTGCTGGTTATCACAGACCCTTTTGTGGTTAAGAGCAGTATGATCAATCTGATCACAGCGCCATTGAACAGTGCCGGGATTGAATACGATCTTTTTCATGATGTAGTTCCGGATGCGCCGATAGATAAGATTGCAGAAGGTGTAAAGAAGTTTTTGCAGTATCAGCCGGAGGCAGTGATCGCAGTAGGCGGTGGTTCAGCAATTGATTCTTCCAAAGCGATCAGAGAGTTTGCTTTGAAAATTAATAATTATGGAAAAGTAGGTCTGATCGCAATTCCTACTACAAGTGGAACGGGATCAGAAGTTACTTCCTTCGCAGTAGTAAACGACACAGCTGCTCATATAAAATATCCGTTGGTTTCGGACAGTCTGACAGCTGATGAGGCAATTCTGGATGCAGAACTTGTAAAGAGCGTCCCGCCGGCTATCACGGCTGATACAGGAATGGATGTGTTTACACATGCGTTGGAGTCTTATGTAAGTACAATGCATAATGAATTTTCAGCAGCACTGTCTGAGAAGGCTGTGGAGATCTGCAGTGAATTTCTTCTGAGAGCATATCTTGATGGCAGTGATATGCATGCACGCCAGAAAATGCATGTGGCATCCTGTCTGGCAGGACTTTCCTTTAATACAGCAGGTCTGGGAATTACACACAGTATGGCACACCAGCTTGGTGCTATGTTTCATATTCCGCATGGAAGAGCAAATGCAATGCTTCTTCCACATATTGTAGAATTCAATTCCGATATTAATAAACACAGTAAGAGCCAGGAAGTGTATCTTCCGGCAGTACACAGATATGCAAACATTGCGCATATTCTCGGACTGAATAATTATAATCCTGTCATGACCGTTCGTTCTCTGGTAAACTGGATTCAGTTTATGCAGAAAGAGATGAACATTCCTCTGACAATCCAGGAGCTTGGTACAGTTACACCGGATGCATATTTTGATGCAATCGACAGGATGGCTGATGCTGCACTGGCAGACACCTGCACATCAACAAATCCACGGGTTCCGACAAAGGAAGATATTGTGAAGATCTATAAGAAATTATGGTCATTCTAAGAGAAAAGGGTCTGGCCGGATAAGTCAGACCTTTTTTGTATCATAGAAATTACTCTGCAGTGTTCCTGAGATATAAAATATGACAGGGAAATCTGTTATATAAGCAGAGATGCAGGCAGATACTGTGCTGCCGTTGAAATCAGATACGGGAGATGAATCGAAAATGAGCATTTATACAAAAAGGGGAGATAAAGGGATTACAGATATGGTACGAACCAGAAATATCTCCAAGTCGGATGACAGGATACGGCTTGTCGGTGCCATAGATGAACTGAATAGCCATATCGGACTGATTATCAGTATGATTTCCTCCCGGGAGACGGTTCAGTTTCTGGAAAGTGTACAGGGCGCATTGAATCTGGTTGCAACGGGAGTGGAGGATCCTTATAACAGAGAATGCAGGATCAGTGAAGAAAGGATAACTGCTCTGGAAGCCGAGATTGATAATCTGGAGAAATTATGTCCGCAGCCGATGGCTGAGAGACTGAAGGGAGACAGTTGTCTAGCAGCAGAAATTAACATTGCCAGAACAGTGACCAGAAGAGCAGAATGCGATTTGGCTCAGGTGAGCGTTAAATTTGGGGCAGATACAGAGAGTAAGAGATTTCTGAATCGTCTTTCTGATTATTTTTTTATTCTGGCAAGATATACGGAGAATATACAGGATAAATCTGCTTCTGCTGATATGCAGAAAGCAGAACCTGAAGCTTCAGGTACAAAATCAGAGATACGGAATACAAAAATACAGGAAACAGGAGCAGAGGCTGTAAATGCAATGGATACACTGGCTGGAACAGCAAATATTAATGAAGCGGTCATCCGGGAAGTTCTGAAACGGATGGGAGTGCAGACCAGAATTACGCTGGATATTGCAAAGAAGCTGATCGACAGAGTTGAACAGGAAGCTTTACGAAGGGGCACCCATGCAGTGATTTCTGTATGTAATGCAGAGGGAAATCCGATAGCTGTACATGTGATGGATGGTGCATTTCTGGTGAGCTTTGATGCTGCAATGAAGAAAGCTTATACAGCTGCAGCGGTAAGAATGTCAACTATGGAATTTGGTAAAATGGCTCAGCCCGGAGGAACCTTCTACGGTGCAGATAAACTGGATAATGGCAAAATTGTAATTTTTGGTGGTGGAGTTCCACTGAAAATCGGAGACACAGTGATTGGTGGCCTCGGTATCAGCGGTGGCACCGGCGAAGAAGATCACAGTCTGGCAGAATATGGACAGTCTGTATTGCATGAACTCGTATAGTATAAATCCGTATAATTATGAACCGGTACGATTATAATCTGCTCCATGCAGACTATGAGAAAGCCCTTAATCGAACACAATGAGACAGAGAGGTAACTGTAAATATTGAACAGTTACCTTTTTTTGTATTTCCCGGGGGTAGTTCCCTTATATTTTTTGAATGTCCGTATAAAATAGCTCAGATCATTAAAGCCATTCCGATAAGCAATTTCAGTGATGGAATCATCCGTAGCAGCCAGCTGGAAACAGGCTTCTTCGATTCTCTGTCTGTTCAGATAGTCCATAGGTGTCTGATGGGTCATTTCCGAGAAAAATCTGCAGAAATATTTCGGCGACATAGACACAGAAGCAGACAATTCCTGCAGCGTGATAGGATTGGCATAATTTTCTTCGATAAATTCCAGAACCTGTTTCAGCTGCAGAATACGTTTATAATCTCTGCGTGTCCTGGTTGGATTTTCGGCAAAGTAATGATTACTGAAAACCAGACCGAAAAAGTGGTAAAATTGTCCAAATACAGTCAGTTCGTATCCGGGATTTTTTTTGTACATGGCATCAAAAAGAACAGAAATACAGTCCAAAACATGTGGATACTCATCTGAAAAATGTGGAAGAAGCATCATTTCCTGATGCAGGATTTTCTGAATATATTCGCCGCATACCGGATTATTTTTTAAAAAAGTATTCATATCAAAAACAATGCACTGATAGACACAATCATGAGGAATTCCGGAATGAAGAATTCCACTGTGTACAAAAATGACATCATTCTCCAGCGCAGTGAAACTTTTTTCGTCTAAAGTGACGGTGAGTGAACCTTTGAGAATACGAATTATTTCATATTCCACATGCCAGTGATAAGACATAACATATCTGGGATGCGTGTGGTCAATATGATGAAATTCAAATGGAAACTCATAAGTACCTCTCGGTCGGTCTTCGTTATGTCTTAAATCATGCAAAAGAACTCCCTCTCTTTCTAAAATTTACAGAAATTTTACGATTAAAACAGAAAAAGTGAATATTATACTGTTTTTTGCCATTATAACACAAGTAATTTCGTGATTGCAATTATATAATAGTAAATAGCAACAGAAACACTGGCCTTTGGGGGTAAGGCAGGAATCTTATAATACTTGTAACTGTTCAGTACCCCGCACAATAGCGGACTGCTGAATTGTTACTAATAATCATTTATCAGGAGGTATTTTATTATGGCAAAGAGCAGATTGATCGGCAGCTATCCGGTAATTGGAATCAGACCTACTATTGATGGTCGTAGAGGAGCATTAGATGTTCGTGGATCTCTGGAAGAGCAGACAATGAACATGGCAAAATCAGCTGCCAGATTATTTGAAGAAAACTTAAAATATTCTAACGGTGAGCCGGTGAAGGTTGTAATCGCTGATACAACGATCGGACGTGTTGGTGAAGCAGCAGCGTGTGCTGACAAATTCAGACATGAGGGCGTTGACATCACAGTAACAGTTACACCGTGCTGGTGCTACGGCGCTGAGACAATGGATATGGATCCTCAGACGATCAAGGCTGTATGGGGCTTCAATGCCACAGAAAGACCTGGCGCTGTTTACCTTGCATCTGTTCTGGCAACTCACGCACAGAAAGGTCTGCCGGCATTCGGTATTTACGGACATGAAGTTCTGGATGCTGATGACACAAAAATGCCGGAAGACGTAAAAGAAAAATTGTTAAGATTCGGACGCGCAGCAGTAGCAGCAGCTACCATGAGAAACAAATCCTGGCTGCAGATCGGTTCCGTTACAATGGGTATCGGCGGATCTATCATTGATCCTGATTTCATCGAATCTTATCTTGGAATGCGTGTGGAATCTGTTGACGAGGTTGAGATCATCCGTCGTATGACAGAAGGTATCTATGATCATGATGAATTTGACAAAGCTATGAAATGGGCGAAAGAGAACTGCACCATCGGCTTTGATAAGAACCCGCCTGAGCTTCAGATGTCTGAGGAGCAGAAAGAAGAGCAGTTTGAATTTGTAGTTAAGATGGCTGTTATCATCCAGGAACTTATGAATGGATGTGACAAGCTTGATCCTAAATTCTCCGAGGAAGCAATCGGACATAATGCTCTGGCAGCCGGTTTCCAGGGACAGAGACAGTGGACAGATTTCTATCCGAACGGTGACTTTGCAGAAGCTATGCTGGGTACTTCCTTTGACTGGAACGGAGCAAGAGAGCCATACATTCTTGCTACAGAGAACGATGTACTCAATGGTCTTGGAATGCTGTTCATGAAACTCCTTACAGGACGTGCTCAGATGTTCGCAGATGTTCGTACATACTGGAGTGCAAATGCTGTGAAACGTGTTACCGGATATGACCTTGAGGGTGTTGCAAAAGAGAATGACGGTATCATCCATCTGATCAATTCCGGTGCGTGCTGTCTTGATGCTTCAGGTGTTGTCAAAGATGAGAACGGCGAAGGCATTATGAAAGAATGGTGGAATGTAACTGAAGAAGATCAGAAAGCAATCATGAAAGCGACTACATGGAATGCGGCTGACAACGGATACTTCCGTGGTGGCGGATTCTCATCCAGATTCGAGACAAGAGCTACCATGCCTGTTACCATGATCCGTCTGAATCTTGTAAAAGGTCTTGGACCGGTTCTTCAGATTGCAGAAGGATGGACAGTAGTGCTTCCGGAAGACGTATCTGATACACTCTGGAAACGTACAGACTATACATGGCCATGCACATGGTTCGTACCGAGATGCGATGGCAAAGACGGCGCATTCAAGAGCGCATACGATGTTATGAATAACTGGGGTGCTAACCACGGTGCGATCTCCTATGGACACATCGGAGCAGATCTGATCACAATGTGCTCTATGCTGAGAATCCCGGTTTGTATGCACAACGTACCTGAAAAAGATATCTTCCGTCCGGCAGCATGGAATGCATTCGGAATGGACAAAGAGGGTGCTGACTTCAGAGCCTGCAAGAACTATGGACCTCTTTACAAATAAAAGATAACTCCTGATCTGAAATATATATCGGCCGTCCGATGACAGAGATATCTGGCATTGGGCGGCCGCTTTTTACAGTAATTCGCCGCAGATGGAGACTGCAAGACAGGATTTTTGCAGGAAAAGTATAAAAGATAAAGCCGACATCCATGCATAATCTGTGCACAGACATCGGCTCTATGTGAATATAATGTGTATAAATGATAACTGGTAAGATGACCTTGATGAAAATGATATAAAAGTGTATCTCAGGTATGGTGATATCCGGAAAGTTTAGCTGTTGATAACGACACCCTTCTGAAGCATGATATTTGCATACAGAGCTTTTTCACCTGTTGAAATAATGCAGTATGCTTTTTTTGCTTCCTCATAGAATGCAAAACGCTCAATATTTCCGATCGCTTTTTCGCCGCGTTCATCATGACTGGAAACGATTTCTTTGTAAGTATCCCAGATCGGGGTCTCAACATCATCGCCAGGCATAACTTCCATAAGATTTACAGGATGCTCTACATAAGTATCCAGCGGGAAAAGCTTCAGGATCGCTTCGAGGATCTCCGGAACTCCATGTCCGTCACAGCGGATAGTAATTGCATTCTTTCCCATAGATTCAACAGGGAAGTTGCCGTCTGCGATCACAAGGCGGTCGCTGTGTCCCATTTCACATAAAACTTTTAATAATTCCGGTGATAAAATTTCAGGAATTCCCATTAACATAATTCATATTCTCCTTTCAGTCCGGATCGTTTATTTTACCTTTAGTTTAGTGCGGGGATTTTTATTAATCAAGGCAAAATCTTCCGCAAAATGAGTAAATTTTTATGGTTGACAGAAGCTGTATAGGGATGTATGATGAAACCAAACAGAAACGTTTCGGTTTTGGGTTGAAAACAGCTGCACAAGTATCAGGGAGGACAAAGATATGCCATTAGTTACATCACAGGAAATGTTATTAAAAGCACAGAAAGGCGGTTATGCAGTCGGAGCTTTCAATGCAGAGAATATGAAAATGGTCAAAGCAATCATCCAGGCAGCAGAAGAGCTGAAAGCACCGGTTATGATCCAGACAACCCCATCCACTGTTAAGTACGGAACACTGGCAACTTATCAGGCAATTGTAGCAGCAGTAAAAGAACTGGTAAAAGGCCGTATGAAGGTCTGCGGATGTGACGGAAAGGCTGAGTGATCTTTAGTGGCTGCAACCATGAAGGACATTGCCAGGCACACCGGGCTTGGGCTTGCAACGATTTCTTCTTACTTTAACGGGGGAAATGTAAGGGAGAAGAACCGGATAAAGATTGAGAAAGCAATCGAAGAGCTTCATTATGAAGTGAATGAAGTAGCAAGAGGATTAAAGACCAATGCTACCCGGACGATAGGTGTAGTGATTCCGGAGCTTGACCAGATTTTCTGTACACAGATCATTATCGGAATTGAAGATATCCTGAGAAGCCACGGATATGCAACGATCGTCTGTGACTGCCGTACAGACAGGAAGAGAGAGAAGGATGCGGTAGATTTCCTTAGCAGAAAAAGGGTGGACGGAATCATCTGTATGCCTGTGGACGAGACGGGCACTCAGTTGAAAGTCTTTCAGAAAACGGGAAAACCGATCGTACTGATAGACAGAAAGATCGCCGGGCTTTCCAGTGACTGTGTCCTTGTCGATAATGAGAATGCGGCAGAGAGAGCGGTGACTCTTTTACTTGAAAAAGGACATACCAGTATTGGTCTGATCGGCGGACCGGGAGAAATATATACTGCGCAGGAGAGACTTAAGGGGTATTTTAAAGCTCATGAAAAAAGAGGAATCCCTGTGCAGGAATCTCTTGTTTATCATGGAGATTATACCATGCAGGGCGGTGTGAAGGCACTGGAGGAGCTGGTAAAACGAAATCCCAGAATGACAGCAGTTTTTGTGATCAACTATGAAATGACCATGGGAGCGGTGATCTGTCTGAATGAACTTGGGATAAAGGTTCCCAGGGAACTTTCAATCGTAGGTTTTGACAACAGGGAATTTGCCAGGGCCTGCAGTCCGAAGCTGACGATTGTTACACAGCCCACCCGGCAGATTGCTGAAAGGGCGGCGGAGATCATGCTGCAGCGCCTGGAAGAAAATGGCAGAACAGAGCATTATATAACAGAAAAATTACAGACACAGATAGAAAATGGAAATTCTGTGGCAGAGATTATAAGCTGATAAGTGAAACTTAAAGACATGTACTCTCGGAGTCTTTTTTGTTCAGGCACAAAAAGATTCCGAGAGTACATAGATAAATAAAGGGGGAAAATTAAATGACATTTATTGATCCAGCTGCTGTTCCGCAGAGAACACTTTATACCGGAGCAAAGATGCCGGCAGTAGGAATGGGAACTTTCGGAAGTGACCATGCGGATCCGGACGAAGTATCTGCATCTGTTGCAGGTGCGATCC
>CAVCYJ010000112.1:0-4724 GCA_963605995.1 Holdemanella biformis
CAATTACCTGTTTTTATTTTCTCTAATAATCTTCTATCTGTCAATCCCCTATATAAAAAATGTATCCGAAAGCTCTCATGATAAAGAACTGCTTTTCGGATACATTCTGTCTCTCACACTAATTTTTAAAGAGGATCTCCATTTTTGTTCCCCTGCCCGGTGCACTGTCCACTAGGATTTTGGCATGATGCAAGACCGCACCGTGCTTTACAATAGAAAGTCCAAGACCGGTTCCTCCGGTTTCCCTCGAATGGCTTTTGTCCACTCTGTAAAATCGTTCAAAAATTCTCTGCTGTTCGCTCTCAGGGATACCGATTCCATTGTCTTCCACACGAAAGTAAGGTTTCCCGTTAAGTTTTCCCACAAAGACACGCACTTCTCCGTTTTCGGGTGTATAACGGATCGCATTGTCAGCAATATTATAAAGCATTTCGTACAGTACATGGCGCACTCCCTGTATGGAAGCGGTAGTACCGTTATATTCCATCCGGATATTTTTCTTTGCAGCGTGTTCTCTCAGATTGTTCATCACATCCCGTCCAAGTTCATCCAGATCAACCTTTTCAAACATTGTTTCCCCGTTCTTTTCATCCAGTCTCGAAAGCTGGATGATATCCGCAACCAGATTCGACAAACGCTCAGACTCATGATACACCCTGCCGGAAAAATCCTGCACCTTATCCGGCGGAACCATTCCATTCATCATAAGCTCCGCATAACCTGAAATTGACATAAGCGGAGTCTTCAGTTCGTGCGAGACATTTGCGGTAAACTCTTTCCTTACACTCTCTGCATTCTTGAGATCTTCCAGTTGTTTTTTTATCTGTCGGTTCTGCTGGTCCAGCCTGAAAAGCAGTGGCCGCAGTTCTTCATAACATACATTTTCCAACGGCTTCTCCAGATTGATCTGATTGATAGGCTCGATCAGCTTTTGCGTCTGTTTCTGTACCAGAAAAATTTCGATCACCAGAATTACGCATACCAGACCCCCAAGCAGAAGTGCACTCGAAACCATTGTCATAAGAAGACTGTCTGTCGTTTTTGCCACGCGCAATACCTGATCGTTCTCCAGCCTTACAGCATAATAAAAGGTCTGCTTTGATAAGGTATTGGAATATCGTACCATCTCGCTGTAGCCACTCTTCTGTGCTTCGATAAATTCCGGTCTGTTGCTGTGATTTTCCATTTCATCAGGATTTTCAATACTGTCAAACAGCACTTTTCCATCCTTATCCAGAAGCGTAATACGACTGCTCGTAGCATTTCCGATCTTTTTTGTAAGAAACTCTTCTCCATCCTGCTCCAGTCCTGTCCTGATATATGCAGCTTCGTCCCTTACACCTTCTTTCATATAAATATCATATCTGTTATACATGACGGTTCCCGCTGCCAGAAATGTAAGTATAACGGATAAGATAATAAGTAAGCTGGTGTGGCTGAATATTCTGTGTTTCATTCCTGTTCTCCTGTGCGCTTTATTTTATATTTTCCTGTTATGCGCCGATCCTGTATCCGACACCACGGACAGTCTCGATCAGATTTCCTGCTTCACCAAGCTTCTGGCGTAATGTCCTCACATGAACATCCACGGTTCTTGTCTCACCGTCAAAATCATATCCCCATATATGGCAGAGGATCTGATTTCTCGTCATGACCAGACCTTTATTTTCCAGCAGATACTGCAAAAGTTCAAACTCCTTTCTGGTAAGTTCAATTTTCTCTTCCTGCCAGCGCACCTCGTGGCGTCCGACATTCAGATAGAGTTCTTTGAAATGCAGTTCCCTGTCTTCGTTCTGTCGGGCGCTTCGTCTGAGTACCGCTTTTACTCTGGCAACAAATTCCATCATGCCAAAAGGCTTGGTAATGTAGTCGTCCGCACCGCCTTCGAGTCCTTTTACCTTGTCAAATTCTGCTTCTTTTGCAGTAACCATGATCACCGGGACATTTTTTACTGAAGGCATATTTTTCAGTTGTTCCAGAATCGTGTAACCATCATCCCCCGGAAGCATGATGTCCAGCAGGATCAGTTCCGGATTTTCCTCTTTTAAGGCTTTCATCAGCTCTGCCCCATTCCCGAAACCTCTTGCTTTAAATCCGGTTGTTTCCAATGTATAAATAAGAAGTTCTCTGATATTTCGTTCATCCTCTACACAGTAGATCATTGCTTCACCCTCTCCTTTTTTTGCTGTTACTGTGAGTATTTCCGTTCACAGTAACGAAAATCCGGCCATTTTCCCTGGAATATCCCTCATTGGATACTCCAGAGTGCCCGGATTTTTTATACGTAAGTACATCTGCTCTTACGAAAGCTGATATTTAATTCTCGCGTTTTCCAGTTCATGATAAAAGTTCTCATCCGGCTGGCTCTTGACAATGTTCAGATAGCTGTGGGTATCATACAGATCCTCATTTACCTGTGTAACACATACCCCGATATTTGAACAATGGTCAGCCACACGTTCCAGACAGGTTGTGATGTCCGAAAGGATGAATCCCATCTCAATGGTACACTCTCCGCTTCGCAGTCTCTGCACATGGCGCCGTTTCACTTCTCTTGAAAGTTCATCGATCACTTCTTCCAGCGGTTCGATCTTCTTTGCAAGCTGCAGATCCTGTCTGTCAAAAACCTCATATGCAGTATTTATGATGTCCTCTACTGCTTCGCCCAGTACTTCCAGATCTTTCTTCGCATTTTCGGAGAACTGCAGGCCTTTCTCATGAAGTTCCTGTGCAGACTCCATAATATTTATCGCATGATCGGAAATACGCTCAAAATCTCCGATACAGTGGAGCATGATGGACAGGCTGTGACTGTCTGCCTCGGAAATATCCTTATGGCTTAATTTTACCAGATAAGTTCCCAGCTCATCTTCATAACGATCCACCCTGGATTCCATATCCTGCACACGTTCTGCATCATCATCGCTGTACTTATCTACCAGCTTCAATGCCGTAAACAGTGCATCGTGCGACTCTTCTGCCATCTTTCTGGCTGCGCTGCGGCTTCGTTCTACCGCAAATGCAGGTTTCTCCAGGAATCGTGGCTCCAGTGTTACAAACTCCTTGTCCTCTGTAGAAACAGAAACATCTTCTTTTTTGTCCCTGATAGTAAGACAGGCAAGTTTCTCCAGTCCCTTCGCAAAAGGAAGGAGGATGATGGTTGCCGTGATATTAAATACACTGTGGATAACAGCAATTCCTGCCGGTGTTGCCGCCTGATGGAAAAATGAAAATCCCACAAACGCATTTACGATATAAAAAACAGTCATGAAGATCACAGTACCGATCAGGTTAAAATAAAGATGTACTGCCGCTGCACGTTTTGCATTCTTTTTCGCTCCGATTGCGGAAAGGATCGCCGTGATACAGGTACCGATATTCTGTCCCATGATGATCGGAAGTGCTGCACTGAACGGCACCGCACCTGTGAGGCAAAGTGCCTGCAAGATACCTACGGATGCCGATGAGGACTGGATCACTGCAGTAAGGACCGCACCTGCCAGAACACCGAGCAGCGGATTGGAAAACTTAAGTAAAAGGTTTGTAAATGCCGGAACCTCTGCAAGTGGTTTTACAGCAGAACTCATCATATCCATACCATACATCAGGATCGCGAATCCGATAAAAATCGTTCCGATATCTTTCTTCTTTGAATTATTGACAAAGAGGATAAATACGACTCCAATGATCGCAAGGATCGGTGAGAAAGAAGTCGGTTTAAACAGGCGGATCAGGAAATTATCGCTCTCAATTCCTGTCAGGCTTAAAATCCAGGAGGTTACGGTTGTACCGATATTGGCTCCCATGATCACGCCTACCGCCTGTGACAGTTTCATAATTCCTGAATTTACAAATCCTACCACCATAACGGTTGTAGCCGATGAGGACTGGATCACGCCTGTTACTGCCGCACCTAAGAGTACCGCTTTGATGGGACTTGAAGTAAGATTTTCAAGAATCTTCTCAAGCTTGCCGCCGGAAACCTTTGCCAGTCCGTCTCCCATCGCATTCATTCCATACAGAAACAGAGCCAGACCTCCGATCAACGTCAATATACTAAAAAAATCCATGGTTATTCTCCTTTTCCTTTTTCAAATGGATATGGCTATGTCAGGCCAGATATTTTTTTACATCCTCCTGACTTTTTTTCATAATAACCATGCTTTGTAAAATCATTCCTATGAAAATGTTAAATCCATGTAAAATTTCGCGTAACTGTTCAGTGCTTTCACAGTTATAAGTTAAAATCCACGGATTTCTTCATCCTCGGCTCCGGTCTTATCAATGGAACGGATTTCCAGAAAATAACTGTAATTGTCGTTTACTTTTACCTCTACCCTGTCACCCACCTTGTGACCCTTTAATGCCATTCCGATCGGAGATTCGATACTGATGCGGTTCTCCATGGAATTTCCTCTGATAGAAGTTACCAGTTTATATTTCTCAATCTCATCGTCTTCCTCAAAATATACTTCTACGATATCATCCATTCCAACTTCATCGTCTTTGGATGCATCCGATACGATGGTCGCTGTTTTCAGCATATTTTCAAGATAGCGGATGCGGCTTTCATTCTGATTCTTGTGTTTCTTTGCCGCATAATATTCAAAGTTCTCACTCAGATCTCCCTGTGCCCTTGCTTCCTTTACCGCTTCGATAGCTTCCTTTCGTACAACCAGCTTGCGATGGTCGATCTCTTCCTGGATTTTCTCAACATCTTTCTG
>CAVCYJ010000112.1:4818-9179 GCA_963605995.1 Holdemanella biformis
CAGACAGCCCTCGTTTTGTCAAACTGACGGAAGCTGTCTCAGAAAGTTGTGAGTCGTGTTCTCGATCATCCGGTAAGTCAGTTCTGCCATGTGCTTCGTAGATTCCTGATCATCCGAAGAAAGCCAGGCTTTGATCATGCCTACACATCCGTTCAGACAGAAGGCATATGCATACTCCACATCACGGTTGTCTGCCGCAAGCTTTCCCGCCAGCTGCTTCAGAACCGTTTCCGCAACCATCTTCTCAATCCTGCTAAGGAATACCATATCTCCGTTACTTCCCATCAGTGCGATACAGATATCTTTATTATCGTCCAGGATTGTAAAGATACGTTCGATCAGCGGGTAGGAATTGCCATTCTCCATCGAATCCAGAGGATATTCCTCAATCGCCTGTGCGATCTCGTCCATCAGTTCATTCTCAATGCTTTCCAGCATCTGATAGATATCACTGTAATGAAGATAAAACGTGGATCTGTTAATATCCACCTCATCTACCAGTTCCTTAACTGTAATTTCCTTGATGCTCTTCTTCTGCATCAGCCGCGCCAGGCCTGCCCGAAGCTGTGCCCTGGTCTTGCGTACTCTTCTGTCCACTTTCTCTGCCATTATCATTTCCCCCAATTCTTTTTTATGTACTCTCGTCTTCTGCCTCCGTCCATGGCTTTCATCTATACTTTGTAAATATTGCTAATTTCCTGTTTGTATTTTTGTATATTTTATCCGAAATGTAGATTATTCTTAAAAAACAGACATTTCTTGTAAATCTGTCTATTAATATACGTCAAATAGTAAATTAATGGTTGTATCTTATTTTTTGTTTTAGTATAATACCATTCATGAAGAAAATCAACACTTTGTTGACTAATAGTTCTAGTAGTGATTAGTCAATTATGTTTTGATTATTCAATCAGCTGTTTATCAGCGAACTGACTGCTTCGCAGCTTCACAGTTGCCAAACAGTTTCACTACAACTTAATATAGTAGTACATCGTTCCGTAAATAACCATATCACTCACTTGTCTGCGAATCCGATTGCACAGATAAAAAATCCTCAGCGTAGTCCCGCTACGCCTGCGTTTTTTTATCTGCACACTCAAATCCGCATCCTGCATGATTGGTATAGTTATTTACGAAACGATGTACTAAGAAAGGGATAAGGTATGATCAAAAACGAATGGAAAAATCTACTGCATAATAAGATCATGTTCGTTGTGGTAATTGCTATTATCGCAATCCCGATCATTTACGCAGGACTGTTTCTGAAATCCATGTGGGATCCATACGGAAGTGTCGACAATCTTCCTGTCGCCGTTGTCAATGAAGACAAACCGGTAGATTACGATGGCACGACACTAAGCGTCGGAAAAGACATGGTAGAAGAATTACGTGAAGATGCCTCTCTGGCATTTAACTTCGTAGACAGCCGTACGGCCGAGGAAGGTCTCGAAAACGGAACCTACTATATGGTAATCACCATTCCGGAAGACTTCTCCGCAAATGCCGCCACACTTATGGACGACGAGCCTAAGAAAATGGAGCTGAAATACGAAACCAACCCCGGAACCAACTACATTGCTTCCAAGCTGAGCGAAACCGCACTGCTTAAGATCAAGGATGCCGTTGCTTCCAAAGTAACCGAAACCTATACACAGACAGTTTTTGACCAGATAGCCAAAGTCGGAGACGGTATGCAGGAAGCAGCCGATGGTTCCGGTGAACTCAGTGACGGTATCGAATCGGCAGCCGAGGGAAATGAAACCATCACAAAGAATCTGAAGAAACTCGCTTCCAGTACACTGACTTTCGCAGATGGTGCCGAAACCCTTACTAAAGGTATTCAGGAATATACAGATGGTGTCTCCCAGGTAAATGACGGAGCCAAACAGTTAGATGATGGCGTAAGCACTCTGACAGCAAAAGTACCTGAACTTACATCCGGAATCGACACTCTCAACAGCGGTGTCATAAGTTACACAGACGGCGTTGCAAAGCTCAACGAAAATTCCGAAAAGCTGAAAGACGGAGCAAGTGCCCTCGAATCAGGAATCAATTCCCTGAGCGCAGGTGTGACAACACTGGCAAATGGTGCTTCCCAGTACATTGAGGGTGCAAACTCTCTCGCAGACGGAACTACCGCTTATGTAAAAGGTGCCGAGAAATTAGCAGACGGTGCTTCTCAGTTAAGCGGCCTGGAAAATCTCGGTCAGGTATCCAGTGGTATTTCTCAGTTAAATACCGCAGTTTCCAAAGGAAGCAGCTCTTCCACTTCATTAAAGGATGGAACCCAGCAGCTTGAGGATGGTCTTGGCCAGCTTTACTCCCAGTTGTCCGCTTTAGAGGACAGCGCAACCGCAGATTCCGTAAACCAGCTTACAACCGGACTCAGTCAGGCCAAAACAGGTATGGAAAGTGCCAGCAAAGGAATGACTTCTGCAGCAACAGGAATCTCCAGTGCTTCTGATGCGATCAGCCAGGTAAGCAGCCAGATTTCTGACACGCTTGTGCCAGGACTTCAGGATGCAGCTTCTCAGGCATCTTCCGCAGCAGAAAGTATTGGTTCTGCACTGGATGAATATACGGAGGCTACTTCTTCTGCACTTGAAACAGCCAACAGCGAAATCGCTTCTGCGCAGTCAGCTATGCAGACGATGCAGGATGTGGCAGCAGCACTTGAGAGTGCAGCGGCATCCGCTGATGAAAACGGAATGATCTCTGTTGATTCTATTTCCGGACTTTCTGATACGCTTTCTTCAGCAGTTACAGATCTGGAAGGTGTCGATGGTTCTTTTGCAGAACAGTATTCCAGCGAGATCAGTAATGCAGTAAGCAGTATGTCATCAGAGCTTTCTTCCAAAGTTTCTGAGTTAAATACAGCAGCAGAACAGATGGACGCAGTTGCCGGCCAGCTTTCTGAGGGTGCCTCCACTTTAAGCAGTGGTGCCCAGAGTATGACTGACGGTGCAGCGCAGATGAATGCCGGTGCAGACCAGATCCCGGAGGTTTCCGGTAATGCATTCAGCACGATGACTGCCGCCGTAAAACAGCTCTATGCAGGAGCCAAGGCAGTAAATGCAGGTACTCAGTCTGTTTCTTCCGCACTGACTACATTAGAAACCAGTACAGCCTCCTTCCCGCAGGCAGCGGCAGGTATCAAGGCATTAAATGAAGGCTTCAAGACACTGACAGCCAACGATACCGCTCTTACACAGGGTGCCACAAGCCTGAAAGCGGCAGGAACAAAGCTTACAGCCGCTGTACCTCAGATTTCTTCAGGTGCTTCTCAGTTATCTGATGGTGCCAAAACACTCAGTGACGGAATCAAAGAATACACAGACGGTGTCGCTACACTCGCTTCTAATAATGACGCACTCACAAGCGGAACCAGCCAGCTTGCAGATGGAGCCAAAACTCTCGCAAGCGGTGCAACAACACTGAGCAACGGTACGCAGACTCTCGCAGCCGGAACAGCGAAACTGGTTGCAAATAACGACTCGCTGACCAGCGGTGCACAGAAGCTTTCTGACGGTGCTTCCCAGATCCAGAGTGGTTCCTCACAGCTTTATGATGGTTCCAAAGAACTCGGTGACGGTATGACGAAGTTAAAGGATGGCTCCTCTACACTTACCACCAGCCTCAGCGATGGCGCAGATGAAGTAAAGAGCACGAAATCCAGTGACGATACTGTCAGTATGTTTGCAACTCCGGTTGAAGACGAAGAAACCCAGATTACTACTGTAGAAAACAATGGCCACGCAATGGCACCATATATGATGTCTGTTGGTCTTTGGGTAGGTGCACTGGCATTCTGCCTGATGTATCCTCTGACTACATATAAAGGCAAACTGAAATCAGGATTTGCATGGTGGGCGAGCAAGGCTTCCATTCTTTATCCGGTAGCGATCCTGCAGGGACTTTTCCTTGTTCTTCTGCTTCATGTATTCAACGGATTTACACCGATAGAAATGACAAAGACTGTATTATTTGCCTGCCTGACAGCGATGGCATTTACATCAATTATGTATTTCTTCAATATTACCTTTGGTAAGGTGGGAAGTTTCCTTATGCTGGTATTCATGGTAATCCAGCTCGCAGGCTCCGCAGGTACATACCCGGTAGAAATCTCGCCGGAATTTGTATCAAAGATCCACGCTTATGTACCATTCACTTATACTGTAGACGCATTCAGAAGTACGATTGCCGGCGGCACAAGTATCCGCCAGTCCGTCTATGTACTGATCGGACTGATCGTTGTATTTACATTACTTACAATCCTGCAGTTTAACCACATGGCTCATCAGCGTAAAGCAGATAAGGGAACACTTTATGACTGGTTAGAAGAAAAGGGACTGGCTTAATGC
>CAVCYJ010000113.1:0-9145 GCA_963605995.1 Holdemanella biformis
TAAATGTATTCTATCATATTTCGACAAGTATGAACAGATGTTTTGTTAAGAAAAAGTAAGGGGACGATTCCGCGGAGGAACCCGTATTGATATATGCTTGGAAATTTTCGTAAAAGATAAAAAATAAGATTTGGGTATATTGATTTTGATATCTGCATATGTTATAATGCCAGTAGGCAAAATGATGTGAATGTTCATATTGGCATTCGAAAAGCCCCGGAGGTCGCATCTCCGGGGCTTTTCTATTCCGTTGGGGCGAGGGGGCTTATTCCTCAGGCAGGCTACCTCTTATCATCTCCATCCAGCCATTTGCAAATATAGTAGGCAACTATGCTTGCCATGACAGAGAGAAAAAACGATGTGAACAAACGATGTGAACAAATCCATATTGACACACCCCCTCTCTGCTCCAGTCTAGGGGTGGTAGCAAGATGTATTATATCTGAAAATGGACATTTCTGCAAGAAAAAGTAGAATATTGTATATGTGCCTGAACAATTGAATTTTGTATGCAAGAATGCCTCTGCGGAGAATGGCGAATAAAGAAAAACTACCTCCAATGGGCATAGGCAGGAGTCGAAAATAATATAGTAATTGCCAGATATTGTCGTTTGTGGTAAACTATACCTTGATCAGATTAGAGCAAACGTAGGGATGGTCTGGTGGTTGTTCTTTCCGGAAACGGAAAGGAGGTATGTATGAATACTCTTGAGATATTAACACTTGTACTCGTTATTTTCTCTGCACTTACATATATCGACAACCACCGTAAATAAAAAGACTATCTCCTACGCCCATAGGAGATAGTCAAATGTAAAGCTTATAATTTTATAAGTTTCCGGTGACAACCATCGGACGATTGGAAACCCTATGATTGCTTCTAAGATGATTATAAGCGATTCATTTGTGATTTGCAAGTGTAAAAGCTGAAAAAGGGCTGTTTTTTACAGTCCTTTTTGAAAAATAAGAAAAAAGTGAATTCGAATTCACTTTTTTTTCATTTCAGCCGGACTCTGGATCTTATTTTTCTGTTTTTTTAGCCCCCAATTTTTTCCGTACCAGTACTTTTATGGTTTTATCTATGTTAATATATATCCATCAAATACATCAGGACTGCTTGTTTTCGGCTGGTTCTTAAACAAAAGGACGGATTCAGGATGAAATGTGCCGTGGATATGCCGCGGAGAAGCCTGTGGCCGGAAGGTCATGTGGATATCTTTTATCAGTAAAAGCTTTCCGTTTCTTCCGATTATATATATCATCAGCAATGACTTCGGATCACCATTTTTATATAAGAAAGGACGAAATTTATGAAGAAAAAAGTATTGTCAATGTTACTGGCTGTTTCTATGATTCCTGCATCTCCGGTTTTTGCTGCGGAGTTTTCCGATGGCAGCAGTATTATTGTGGATAATGCAGGAGAGGGCAATTCCGCGGAAAAGGAATTATCTGCCTCCCAGAATGAAGATTCCGCAGACTCATCCGCGGAGATTGGAAATTCCTCCCTCTTTTCTGATTCTACTGATTCTGGTAACTTAGTTGATTTCTTTGATTCACTTGATTCCGCAGCTGCCGCGGAGAATCCCGTTTTCTCCGATCAGCTTATCCCTGATGTCAATGATTACAGTGATCTACAGGCAGCAGGTTCTGTTCGCGATGATACTGTAAGCAGCAGCAACACCTACAACATCACTGTAGAAGGTACCCTGATCCGGTCTGAGGCCGCGGAGTTCGTTCGTCTTGTAAATGCAGCGAGAGCGGAGAGGGGGCTTAATCCGGTGACTCTGGATCAGAAAGTGCAGGATATTTCTGAACAAAGAGCAATACACATGGCTGCGATGTATAGTCATGATGTACCGGATGGAGATGGTACTCTTATTTATTGGTACGGAGAATGTATTTCAGCTGGTTCTGTAGGCATCAAAGATGATGCAAATGATTTTTTTAATTCATGGAAAAATTCACCTCCTCATTGGAATGGGCTGATGACTGCTAAGTATAAATCTATTGGTTACGCTGAATTTAAAACACCTTCTGGAGCGGTTTATGCTGTAACAAACTTGTATAGAAATGATTCGGAAGAACCAATTATGTATAATCAGGAAGATGAGTCTGGTAATTATTCATTTAATATTACGAAAGACTATATACATAATAATTATAAAAAGATTAATTACAGTTTAATAAGTAATAATACACGTAAGATATATTTAGAATTAAATAATTTAAGGTCTTCGTCGGCATGTGTGTTTACGAGTGTTAATGGTGTGTGGGAGTCCTCTGATCCGCGGATAGCTACCGTGGATAATGATGGAAATGTAACTGCTGTGTCTCCAGGAATTGCAACAATTCACTATTATGTAAATGGAAATCGTGATCATTCTTTGGATACAACTATTAATGTAACATCTGCTAAAGCTCCAATTATTCAGGCATACGTTCCAAGAATGTCTCCAATGGCACAACTGAAGTGGGATCTTACAAAAGATATTCTGGATAATGAAAATAGTATGGGGTACCAGGTTTTTGTATATGATTCAGCGGCGGGGAAGTATGTTCTTCAAAATGATGTAAGTATCGACCAGGAAGATTTTGTTGATGACTATTTTACGAATGTTTTTGTTGGGTATGGAGCGACCAAGAAGATTAAGATCCGCCTCTATGAGAAACAGAGTAATGGGGAGAAATCTTATGGTGAGTATTCTAATGCCGTAACAGTCTCCACGGCACCGGGTTATGTTAAAATGAAATCCGTTACTATGAAGAATAAGAAAGCATATCTGAAATGGACAAAGTCTGAAAACGCAGATGGATATGCAATTTTTAGACGAATCGGAAAGACTGGATCCTACAAGAGAATTAAAACGATTAATTCAGGAGATGTTGTGAAATATACGAATCCCAAATTGTCCTATGGAAAGAAGTATTGCTATAAGGTTAAGGCATTCTATGTAACTCCGGAAGGTAAAAAGGTGTATACGAATTATTCCAACACAAAAAGCAAAACCTGCAGATGACATAAGAATGTATACAGATCAAAAAAGTGAATTCGAATTCACTTTTTGTGAGAAGAAGGGTATCAGATGATGATACTCTTCTTTTTTCATGTTATCTGCGTCTAAAAAGAACAGATATGTTTTGACGGGATAAATTTCATTTTTTATTTTTTTCTTCATAGTATATCTGTCCAATTATGGATAAGAAAAAAGGAAAGGAGGTTCCGGCGGATGAGACATCGAGATGGCTCACCGCCACATGACAAAACTGCATTTGCCATGGAAGCCCTTTTGGGAAATAAGTCGCCGCCGGTACAACTATATTGGCGGGAATGAAAACTTATTTTTTTGAAAGGAGCTTTTCTATGAAAAGAAAGAAGAATAGTGCGCTGTATAACAAGGTGATATCCTTGTTTACATCCATTCTGATGGTGCTGAGCACCATTATCGGATACATTCCGACTTCTGCAGTAAGTGTTTCTGCTGCGGACAGTTATCCGCTTAAAGAGATTTCCTCTGGAACAAAAATATCTTCTTTGACGAACTTTGACTCAAAGAACGATATTCTTATTACACCTACATCGAAAATAAGTGGATATTCAACAAATGATGATTTTGATAAAAAAAGTAACGGTTCTTTATGGACGGATTCTGCAAACAGATATCTCCGTTTAAGAACAAAATCTGGATTTGCAAATTATGATGGTAAGCAGTGGAATGTACCAGAAAATGCTTTTCATCCAACGATTACTTACTACAAAGCTGGTTATGATAAGACACATAAAAAATACTATAACTTAACCATGCGTGTAGAAAAGTATAAGTCAGATGGATACATCTGGTATCTGGCGAATAGTAATACAAGAGACAAAAAATACTCTCAGATTACTACAAAGCCAGAATGCCCTTATATTTATGTAGATACAAAGAAACCAGCCGTTGGTATTTCAGGATTACGAAATGTAAAGTGCTCATTTACCTGGACAGAATGGACAGAGGGAAATGGATCCAGTGATATTCCAGCAGATCAGGTTGCAAAACTTAATTCCTATATCACAGTACGAGACATTGATGGTGGACAGGCTCTTCAGGTTCCTGGAGATCAGAAAGGCATCGTTGGTGTTTATAAGCTGAAAGGAACAACTCATATCACAGAACAGGACGGAAAATACGTTGCAAAAGATGAGGAAACAAGTCCTGGTGATAAAAAATCCTGGATTCAGACATGGGTGCAGGGAGTTTCAACTTGGGGAATGTGGTTTTATGCAAGTACTCCAAATAAGGTACTCCACGATACAGAATATAACAAACAGTGGGGTATGCCAGATAATACCTGTTACAGTTGGAATACAAATAAAACAGGTATGATTTCAGGTAGTTATTTCGAGTATTCTGCGGAATCTCTAATTAATACTACACCTGATAATTTTAAACCTGATCCTACAAATGCTACAATCGAAAAGAAAGTTGTTCAAAAAGGCGGTTCTTATGATGATGCTTATACAGCAGGGTCACCGAGTGATGCTTATGAGATTAATGACTACGATGATTTTGATTATCTGCTCAAAGCTGATGGTCCTGGCGCAGAAACAGATTCCTATGAGGTCACGGATACCCTGGAAGATTGTCTGACGATTGACGATACGCACCATATTACAGTTACTGATAAGAGCGGTACAAATGTTACCAATAACTTTAATCTTTCAATTAAGGGTCAGACGATTACTGTATCTGCAAAAGCAGATTACATGAAAACAGATGATTTCAAGGATGGCAGTCAGGAATTTACTGTACGCCTTACTGTTCATAGAGTAAAAACAAAAGACGTTTATACTTTCATGGCACCGTGGCTTGCAAACGATGAGGACGAAACAGGATATACATTCTATGTTCCAAACACATCTACTGTAAGATTCCATGTGAAAGATGCCAAAGAAACACAGGAGGCAACTTCTGAGGAATGCTGGGTAATGGATGAGATCAAGTCCAAACTGGTAGTTGAAAAAGATGCGAAATACGATGACTGGAAAGTCGGGGATGAAGTATCTTACTCTGTTGAAGTAACCCAGACAAAACAGGATGGTTATGCAACAAATGTTGTTGTAAAAGATACTGATATTCCTTCAAGCCTGAAACTGGTTAATGACGGATGGGAAGTATCTGGTCCGAACAGCGGAACAATTCCTTCCATGTCTTCTGTTGAAGACGGTAATGGATGGATTCTGACATGCCCGTTACTGCAGTATAATGAATCTATCAAGATCACATTTAAGTGCATTGCGACAGCAGATTCCAATGGACAGGACTGGATCAATACAGTAACAGCAGAAGCAGACAACTTTACTGATTCTGATGGTAACAGTATTACAGCTTCCGACAGTGCAGAAGTATGGGTTAACAGCCCGGTTCTTACTGTAGATAAGGTTGCTGACCGCTATGAGTATGAGGTAGGCGATACGGTTAATTACACCGTAAGCGTAATGAATACTGCTGACTATACAGTTGCACAGAATGTAGAAGTGTCCGACATCGATCTTCCGGAAGGACTTGAGCTTCAGGGTGACCCGGTCATTGACATGGGTGACGAAGCAACATCTATCGGATGGCCAGTGGCAGATGGAACAACTACTATCTCCACAAAAGATGTTGACAACAAAGTAGAGCTTACCAATGATGGAAACAGTTGGACTGTAAAGGCAAAATACCTGACATCCAAACAGCCGTTGAACATCACTTTCAGCTGTAAGGCAACAAAAGCGGCAAACGGTGTGGAAAGCCAGAATATTGTTTCTGCGACAGCAGATAACTTTGTAAGCCTTGATTCCAACCAGGAACCACAGACAGCCCAGGATGATGCGGAGGTTTATGTAAACACTGCATACTTCGATATCGAAAAAACATCCGATGCGTATGAATGGCAGGTGGGTGACCATGTACCGTTCACGATCACTGTTAAGAACGTAAATGACGAGGGTACAACTGATCTTGCAGATGACGAAAAGTATGCTGATCTTTCCGATGAAGAGAAAGAGAAGATCGGTGCAACAGGTAAGACTGTAGCCCGTAACGTAGTCATCACGGATGAAGATATCCCGGCAGGCTGGAGTCTTGATTTTGATTCTGTAGATGTACAGGCTGTTGACAGTACTGGGAAATCTGTAGAAGATGAGATCGATGAGCAGCTGGCTGCACTTGATGATGAGAATACTCAGGAAGCAGCTCAGACCGAGGAGGATATCCTGAGAGAAGCTGGACTTGGTGACGACATCTATACAGAGAATGATGACGTAGATACAGGTGATGGTACTGATGATGGCACATATGATGATACAGGAGACAGTACAGGAGATGACACAGGTTCTGATCTCCCGGATGTAACTGTACCGGAGACACACGAACCAACAGCAGCAGAACCGATGACTGTATCCGGTATCCCGGACAGCTTTGAAAACCATGTTGCAGGTACTGAGGATAAGACCAATGATGTTGATGAGTCCCTTTGGAATGAAACAGAGACTACTGAGATCACAAAAGAACTTACACAGGTAGGAAATGGCTGGCAGTTAAAGATCAGCAATCTCCCTGCTGGAAATGATGTCCAGATCCGCTTCACATGCGAAGCTCTTGAGGCTGGAAATGGTGAAGAGGGCGTAAACATCGGTACAGTATCCGCTGAGAACGGCATCGAAAAATCAGATGACGCAGAGGCTTATATCAACACAGCTGCATTATCCGTAGATAAACAGGTAGTGAACAAATATGCTTCCGGCGGAGAAGAGGATGCACAGGACGGACGCGAGTCTTATGAGTTCCGTGTAGGCGAAGATGTTGAGTACAAACTGGTAGTGAACAACAACCAGAAAGGCTCCATTGCAAGAAATGTAGTGATCTCCGATACGACTATCCCGACAGGAATGGAACTTGACGAGAGCAGCATTACCGTGGAAGGACTTCCGGAGACATACGTGAACCCGGTAGCCGGAACGGAGGATACAGCGAACCAGTTAGATCCTGACCATTACAATGAGACATCCGTGGAGCCGATCAGCTACAATGTTGAGCGTGTAAACGGAGGCTTCCAGGTTACAATTGACAACCTCCCATGCACAACAGGGGACACTCTCAATAACCTGAACAGTCCAGTCGTTATCACATACCACTGCACACCAAGTTCCACCCTGAATGGATATGAGGTCGTCAACACCGCAAAAGCGGCAGCGGATAACGCAAGTGAAGTAAAGGATAACGAAAAGATCTGGATCAATAATCCGGTACTCAATGTAACAAAGGATGCTGACCGTTACGAATACATGGTTGGTGACACGATCACTTATCAGGTTGATGTGACACAGGATCAGATCGGATGCGCTGCAAAAAATGTTACGATTTCTGATGTTGTCGATACAGAAGGGGTAAAACTCCAGAAGAACTCTATCGTACTCATCGATGAAGATGGCAACGTGATCGAACCGGAGAGTGTTGATATCAACGGCAATACCTTTACTGTAAATACCGGACGCAATCTTATCTGTAACAAGTCAGGTTATACCACTGTAGATCTGGCTAAGGCTAATGAAGAGGCCGATGAGACCGGATATTTCCAGAATGGTAATTATAACCCGTTAGGTATCGAAAAAGAATCTAAGCTGACACTGGAATATGCCGTAGAAGTTGTCGATGAAGACCTTGCAGGTCAGACTGTACACAATACGGTAACTGTAAACTCCAAGGAGAATATCCCGGACGAGGATGAGCATGAAGCCCCTATTTACGGACCTTCCCTTGACATCGTCAAGGAATCCGATAAAAAGGAATATCAGGTTGGAGAGGAAGCACGGTACAAACTGACTGTCCGTGAGCTTCAGGATAATATCACTGCAAAACAGGTTGTTATCAATGATGCGTTCCAGACAGAGGGAATGAAGATCTCCAAGATCAATGTCCGCCTGAACGGGGAAGACCTTGAAGGCGCAGAAATCGAGCAGACTTCTGACAATTCCTTTACGATCAATACTTATGCGGATCTTTCCGTTCAGGATAAGATCGAGGTTTATTACACGGTTGTATTCACTGACCCGTCCCTCCACGGACAGGACGTAGTTGAACATCGCTACTGCAAAAGGTGATAATACAGAGGAAGAGAAGCAGGATAATTCCGTTAAAGTCGTAGATGAAACTCCTGGTCTTGAGATCAAGAAGACATCCGATAAGGAATCCTATAAGGTTGGCGAGACCGGACACTACACATTGGTGGTATCCAATACTGAAAAAGGCACAACCGCCCGTAACGTCATCATCAGAGATGGTCTCCAGGTGGACGGTGCGAAGATCGTAGAGGGTTCCATCAAGGTCACAAACGATGCAGGCAAGATCATGGATGATGCGGAAATCGAGCATTCTGATACAGAATTTGCCATTGCTACCGGACATGACCTGGAATATAAGGAACAGATGCTGTCTACTTACAGCACTCTCGAAGAACATGATTCCGCGGAATGTTTTCTTATTTTTGATGATTTTCTCCGCAGCCTCCGAAACCTCCGCTTTCTTTCTGTCATTGTATCTGTTCCATACATATTTTTTTGTTTCTTCATATACAAATTTCGAATGAGGCTGCAGACGTACTTCGCCCCAGGTAAGGGTTTGGTCCGCGGAGATAAAATACGTCCTCTTTAAAATTATATAATTTCTTAAATTCACGATTCGTCTTGATATATTTGTTCACAAAATTTGCGCTTGCCATGAACAGTAGTGCATCTTCTATGCTTTTGATTCTCAGAGTCTTTAAGTATGCCAATGCCTCCGTTGCTATATTGAGGGAAAGTTCAAGTTCACTTTCTCCTTTATTTTTTTCGTTATTTTTCGTATTATCTCTTGCTTTTTCTTCTATTTTATTTTCCAAATATGCTAATTCGTATCTTTTCATAATTTCTGATTACCTCTTATCTTTTGTATCTGATTGCATACATTCATAATAAGCAGTTTTTGTAAGAGATGCAAGCTTTTCATCCTTTTGTTCTTTTTTTCATTATTACTTTATAAATTAAAAACGAAGGGAGAATTAAGTAATATGAATGACTATGAAGTAACAAGGTAACAGTCGCTTTGTACCATGCTCTTTTTCAGTGGCAGTAACATAGGCAAGTATT
>CAVCYJ010000114.1:0-9050 GCA_963605995.1 Holdemanella biformis
CAGTAACGAGACCAAAATTCATTCCAGATTGCCTGCGGCAATGGAATTTTGGCTTGTATGTCTCGATTATCTCTTAAGCCTGTCTTCTCCGCAATACATATTTACTATAAAAACTGTCTCCTGTGGCACAGAAAAAAATTATGCAACTGCAAATTTCTGCAGTGTACGATTAAATTCCTTACTCTCTCCGTGACAGTCGACTGTCAGCTCTCTGGTCAGATCCAGACTGAGCACACCAAGAATTGATTTTGCATCAATCATAAATCTGTTATAATATATATCGATATCAAAATCACATCTGCTCGCTGCATTAACAAATTCCTGTACTTCTTCAGTTGCATTTAACTTGATTTTACTCTGTGACATAATGATCACCCTTCCTGAATTTTTAAACATTGCAGCTGTTCGACATCTTTATCATCAGATTGTCAAATAGTTACAAAAGACCAATTTCTTCTGCATCAGTTGCACACATTATCTTCCTCATTTCAGGGTTTGTCAAGTTTTTTTATACGTCCAATTTTATCAGGTCAAATACATTTCATTGTATATTTTATCCATTTATCTTCTTATTTCAGAGATATCTTTATCATTCATATACAAAATCATCCATGTATTAATCTTACAATTTTATGAGATTGATTCCATATATCGTGCCATATTTCTACATTTTTTTATATGATTTTACACAGCCTTTTACCTGTCAGCACTTCACAATATCAGCAAATTCCGCGTCCGTATAATCCGGAATCTCCATCGGATAATTTCCGTCAAAGCAGGCTTTACACAACGGCAGTCCACCTGCCATTCCCTCCAGATAATCTGTCTGCATATAACCAAGGGAGTCTGCACCGATCATCTGACGGATCTCCTCTGTACTGTGACTTGCGGCGATAAGCTGGTCATTTGACGGCACATCTGTTCCGAAATAACACGGATGTAAAAAAGGCGGTGAACTGATACGTACATGAACTTCTTTTGCGCCAGCTTCTTTTAACATATGGATCAGATTGGCAATGGTCGTACCTCTTACAATAGAATCATCAACCAGTACGATCCTTTTATCCTTAACAACAGAATCAAGCACACTCAGCTTCAGATGTACACTGGACTCACGTTCTTCCTGGGTTGGTTTGATAAAGGTTCTTCCAATATAGCTGTTTTTGTAAAAAGCAAACGCAAACGGGATTCCGGATGCTTCCGAATAACCCTTCGCAGCCGGAAGTCCGGATTCCGGAACACCCGTTACGAGATCAGCATCTACCGGATAAGACTTCGCAAGAGATTTTCCTCCGCGTATTCTGGCATCATAAACCTTCACATTGTCAATCTTGCTGTCCAGTCTTGCAAAATAGATATATTCAAATACACAATGAGCATGCTTTTGGGTCGCAAGCTCCTTATTGGATTTCAGACCGTCTTTTGTGATCGTAAGAATCTCTCCCGGTTCAATATCACGGATGAACTCTGCGCTGACAGAGGTCAGTGCACAGCTCTCAGAAGCTACCACATATGCATTTCCTCTTTTTCCAAGGCATAACGGCTTCAGTCCATACGGATCACGGACTGCGATCAGCTTTCTCGGACTCATAACAACCAGACCATATGCGCCCCTGATCTTCTTTGCAGTTTTCAGCACTGCCTCTTCTACTGTCTTTGAATGTACCCGTTCCCTTGCAATATGGAACGCAATAACCTCTGAATCTGTAGTTGTATGAAAAATCGCACCGTTCTGGATCAGTTCCCATTTCAGTTCCGGTGTATTTACCAGATTTCCGTTATGTGCAAGTGCCAGTGTTCCTTTAACATAAGATAAAACAAGAGGCTGTGCATTTTCGGCAACCGAAGCTCCGGTTGTGGAATATCTTACATGGCCAATACCAATGTCTCCCTCATATTTACGGACAACGTCCTGCCTGAGTACCTCACTCACCAGTCCCAGATCCTTATGAAATTTTATATTTCCACGTTCTCCCTTAGTATCAGAAACTGCAAGTCCACAGGATTCCTGTCCTCTGTGCTGCAGTGACGTCAGTCCATAATATATGGATGGAACCACATTGCCGCCATCCAGATCATAAATTCCAAAGACGCCGCACTCTTCTTTAATTCCAGACATCTGATTTCCTCCGTTTTTGTGTTTTCATCTTTTCTCAATTTACATTTTTTTGCCAGATATATCCCGGGAACAGATATGTTTTCGCCCCTGAAATGATATCCGGGAACCGCCTGATCCTGCCCTCTCCGGAACAATCTCCGCAATTCCATCCTAAAATTATAAAATAATAGAAATAAATTTGTCAACCTATCCTTTTTTTGCCCTGTCTCAAAATTTTTTCCTGACTTTTTTCAAAAAAATGCTTGACATCTGTTTTTTTTTCGTTTATAGTACAGCACATAAAGCAAAGGCGCTTTGGATTAAACCCTACGGGTGAAGTCCAGAGTGCCTTTTTTCGTTTTATAAAGTTTTCGTTTTATAGAAAATTTTCGATGAGGAATTTTCTATGAGACGAAGCCCGCAGCAGATCACAAAAGCCGGTCTGCAACGGATTACACATATTCAGTATCTGAGAAAACACAAACCGAAAGGAGAGTACCTATATGGCACAGAATATCCCTGAACTTTATGGCAGTCTGGTCTTCAACGACAAAGTGATGAGAAGCAAACTGCCAAAAGACATGTACAAAGCATTAAAGAAAACAATTGAAGGCGGTACACACCTCGAACTTGATGTTGCCAACTCTGTTGCAGTTGCAATGAAAGAATGGGCTACCGAGAACGGTGCCACCCATTATACTCACTGGTTCCAGCCAATGACAAACGTAACTGCCGAGAAACATGACAGCTTCATTTCTCCTACAGGAGACGGACAGGTGATCATGGATTTCTCCGGAAAAGAGCTTGTAAAAGGTGAACCGGATGCTTCCAGTTTCCCGTCAGGCGGTCTTCGTGCCACATTTGAAGCAAGAGGATATACAGCATGGGATCCTACATCTCCGGCCTTCATTAAAGACGGAACCCTTTACATTCCTACAGCATTCTGCTCCTACAGCGGAGAGGCACTTGACAAAAAGACTCCTCTTCTTCGTTCCATGCAGACACTTGATAAGGAAGCTACAAATCTCCTTCATATAATAGGAAATAACGAAGTAAAACATGTCAGCACAACCGTAGGTCCTGAGCAGGAATACTTCCTGGTAGACAAGGAATTATACAAACAGAGAAAAGACCTTGTATTCTGCGGCCGTACACTGATCGGTGCTCCTGCTCCTAAAGGACAGGAAATGGAAGATCATTACTTCGGTGCTCTCAAGCCTCGTGTTGCAGCTTATATGCATGACCTGGATGTAGAGCTCTGGAAGCTTGGTATTCCGGCAAAAACAAAACATAACGAAGTTGCTCCTGCACAGCATGAGCTGGCTCCTGTATTTGATACAACAAATGTTGCAGTTGACCACAACCAGTTAACAATGGAAGTTATGAAGAAAGTCGCTGACAAGCACGGACTTGTGTGCCTTCTTCATGAGAAACCATTCGAGGGAATCAACGGAAGCGGCAAGCACAACAACTGGTCTATGATCACAGACACAGGCGTAAATATTCTTGATCCGGGCAAAACACCTGCTGAGAATACTCAGTTCCTTGTTTTCCTGACTGCTGTTATCAAAGCTGTTGATGAGTATGCAGATGTACTTCGTATTTCTGTTGCAAGTGCCGGAAACGATCACCGCCTTGGCGCTAACGAGGCTCCGCCTGCAGTTGTATCCGTATTCCTTGGTGATGAACTTACAGAAGTATTAAAGGCAATCGAAAACGATGAGTACTTCGCAGGAAGCCGTGCTGTTCAGATGGATATCGGTGCAAAAGTACTTCCTCATTTCGTAAAAGACAATACAGACAGAAACCGTACTTCACCGTTCGCATTCACAGGAAACAAATTTGAGTTCCGTATGCTTGGTTCCGAGGCTTCTGTTGCAAACCCGAACATTATTTTAAACACAGCCGTTGCTGAGTGTGTTCACCAGTTTGCAGAAGAATTAAAAGATGTACCGGAAGAAAAAATGGAAGATGCGATCCATGAACTGATCAAGAAAACGATCATCGCTCACAAACGTGTTATCTTCAACGGTAACGGTTATACTGACGAATGGATTGAAGAAGCTGCAAAACGCGGTCTTTTCAACCTCAAATCCACACCGGATGCTCTTCCACAGTGGATCGCAGAAAAGAATATCGATCTCTTCACAAAATATCATATTTTCACAAAAGAAGAAATCGAATCCCGTTATGAGATCTGGCTTGAGTCTTATTCCAAGATTATCAACATTGAGTCTAACACAATGGTTGAAATGGTACAGAAGGATTTCCTTCCATCTGTATTCACATATATCGACAAAGTTGCAGCTACTGCTGCTACCAAGAAATCAGTTGTTGCAGAAGTAAGCACTGCTGCCGAAGGAAAACTGATCAAAGAGCTGTCACAGCTTGCTGATGAAATTTCCACAGGTCTTGAGACATTAAAAGCAGACACTGCCAAAGCTCTTGCTACAGAAGATCCGCTGGCTAACGCAAAAGCATACCAGACTACTGTCCTTTCTGATATGGAGGAACTCAGAAAATCTGTAGACGCTGCCGAAACACTGATTCCGGATTCACTGCTTCCATATCCTACATATGACAAGCTTCTGTTTTCCGTATAAGTGATATCCAACGGAGCAATCCGCAGATATCTGATACATTGGTAATAACAGGGGAATATCTTTATGAACTCTACTTCATAATTCATTATCGATTTCCTCATCCATTAATCACACGATATTTTGGTATTCCCCTGTTTTACATATATTTTGTTTAATCAGTAAACTCCCTGCTTCGATTATAAAAACAGGAAATGATCCGCAGGCCGGGACTTACACGGATATTCAATATCCGTATTTATCAATATTGATTATATATCGCAAAAGCGCGATGGGCTGATTATGTTATCGGTTCATCGCGCTTTTCTTTTATATAATAAAACGTAACTGTGAAGGTAACGAACGGTTACGGCAAAACTTTTTGAGGGAGGAATATTATTATGGAATTTTCTTCAGTAAACACACTATGGGTGCTGGTGGGCGCCGCACTGGTCTTCTTTATGCAGGCCGGTTTTGCAATGGTAGAAACAGGCTTCACACGAGCCAAAAACGCAGGTAACATTATCATGAAAAACCTGATGGACTTCTGTATCGGAACTCCTGTCTTCTGGCTGATCGGTTTCGGTCTGATGTTCGGAGACGGCAACGGATTTATCGGAAGAATCGGAGGAATCGCATCCGAAGCCAATTACGGCACAGGAATGCTTCCTGACGGCGTTCCTTTCTGGGCGTACCTGATCTTCCAGACAGTATTCTGCGCAACATCAGCAACTATCGTTTCCGGTGCAATGGCAGAACGTACCAAGTTTCTTTCCTATTGCGTTTACAGCTTTATGATCAGTCTTGTTGTTTATCCGGTATCCGGACACTGGATCTGGGGCGGCGGATTTATCAGTCAGATGGGCTTCCATGATTTCGCAGGTTCCTGCGCAGTACATATGGTAGGTGGTGTGGCAGCCCTGATCGGTGCCATCATCCTCGGACCCCGTATCGGCAAATATACAAAAGATGGCAAATCAAAAGCCATCCCGGGACATAACCTCACAGTTGGTGCTCTGGGTGTATTTATCCTCTGGTTCTGCTGGTTCGGATTTAACGGTGCTTCCACAGTAAGTATGGAAGGTGATGCAATCGTAAGTGCAGGTAAGATCTTTGTTACCACTAACCTTGCTGCTGCTGTTGCAACTGTAACTGTTATGATCATCACATGGGTACGTTACAAAAAACCGGATGTTTCCATGTCACTGAATGGTTCTCTTGCAGGACTTGTAGCAATTACAGCAGGCTGCGATACGGTATCTCCGACTTCTGCAGCCATCATCGGTATTATATCCGGTTTCGTTGTAGTATTTGGTATTGAATTTATTGATAAAACATTAAAAATTGATGACCCTGTCGGCGCTGTCGGTGTTCATGGCTTAAACGGTGCTTTCGGTACTCTCGCTGTAGGTCTTTTCTCCGATGGTTCCGGCACAGAGTGGAAAGGTCTTTTCACAGGCGGCGGTGTTCATGGACTTGGCGTTCAGTTCACAGGTATGATCATCACAATCGCATGGGTTGTCGTTACCATGGTTATCATCTTCCAGGTGATCAAACATACAATCGGGCTTCGTGTTACACCGGAAGAAGAAATCGCAGGTCTTGACTCCAAAGAACATGGTCTCGCAAGCGCTTACGATGGATTTGCAATGGCAGGTGTTCCGACTCCTATGGGAACTACCGTAAAAGCACCTGTTGTTACAGCCAGACCTTCTGCTCCTGCCGAATCAGTTCCGGAACTTCCGAAAGAAGGAGTCCACAAACTTACAAAGGTTGTTATCGTCACCCGTCAGAACAAGCTTGACGAATTTATGCAGGCAATGAATGAGATCGGTGTTACAGGTATCACGATCACAAACGTCCTCGGATGCGGTGTACAGAAAGGTGCTCCATCCTACTATCGTGGCGTTGAAATGGAAATGAATCTTCTGCCGAAGGTTAAGATTGAGATCGTTGTCAGCCTTGTACCTGTACAGAAAGTCATTGAAACTGCAAAAGCGGTTCTTCATACAGGTCAGATCGGTGATGGTAAGGTATTTGTATACGACATTGAAAACGTTGTTAAGATCCGTACAGGTGAGGAAGGTTATCTCGCACTGCAGGATACAAAATAAGATGATTTGCCGGTAATACCAAAGAGACATCAGCGTACTTAGCACTGATGTCTCTTTTTTGTTTCCCAAAATACTTTCTCCTACAGTATCTGCCGCACAGAACCTCCCTTAAACAGGGTGCCATCCACCGTAAATCTGTCGATCATCGTTGTCTTGGGATTTTCGATCAGATCGATCAGCTTCTCTGCCGCAAGCCTGCCTATGGCAACCGTATCCTGACAAAGCGTTGTCAGCTTCGGCTCCAGTATTTTTGCAATGTTTATCCCATCATAGCCTGCGATAGAAATATCCTCCGGAATACGAAGTCCTCTCTCCCGGATCTCATTGATCCCGCCGATAGCTGCATAATCGTCCGGATAAAGGATACAGGTCGGTGGATTCGAAAGATTCAGCAGCTCTGCTGTCGCCTTCGCAGCACTGTCCGCATCTCTGTACATACTCTCCTTAATATAATCATCCGGAATTTCCACTCCCATTCTCTGCAATGTCCGGTAGAAGCTGGTAAGACGTATCCTGGTTACTGATGTATGATCCCCGTGAATATACGCAATACGCCTGTGTCCCTGATTATAAATATAAGTAACCAGTTCCTCCATTCCCTGGCTGTTATTGGAAACAACTGCAATATTTCCGTCAAACACATGATCGATCGTAACCACCGGAATCTCCGAACGGATCAGCTCCTGTACTTCCCCGCCATAGAAATCTACACAGGCGATCACTACTCCGTCTACACCCCTGTACCGGCAATGCTCATAATAACTCAGTTTCTGTCCGGAAATCTTTCCGCTTGTGAAGGTAATATCGTACCCTCTCTCCTCTGCAGTCCTCTTGAAGCTCTCCAGCACATGATTAAAATAATCATGGGTAAGCCCACTGGCAGCTTCGTCAACAAACAGCACTCCAAGATTATAGCTCCTCCTGGTCTTGAGAGTTCTTGCTGAAGAATTCGGCAGATATCCCATTTCTGAAGCTGTTTTCAAAATCAGCTTTCGTGTTTCTTCACTGATATCAGAATAACCATTCAACGCTTTGCTGACACTGGCCACAGAGACATTACATTTTTTCGCAATCTCTTTCATCGAAACCATAAGTATGCCTCAAACTTTCTTTTCCCTAAAATTTCGTAAACGTTTTCGTATTCTTATTGTATAACCACTCGCACAAATTTTCAAGATTTACTCTTGTTTTTTTGTGCATCTTTGACATTTTTCGTATGGTTGCACAATTTTTATCCCTTATATTTTCTCTTTATCACAATCCACTTCATCATTTTAACGAAAATGCGCTCTTATTTTTTGACATTTATTTTTCTGCAAAATAGTTGATTTTATCACTGTCTTCCGCTATACTAAAGGCAAACAGCAGTAATGTCACGATAATTACATGGTTTTATTCTAAACTTATTCGTTTTCGTGCCTTAATTTTCTGTATACTCAAAACATTACCACAAATCACTTATAAAACAGGAGGACTTCTTATGAAATTCGGTTATTTCGATGACAATGCCAAAGAATACGTCATCACCACACCAGACACTCCGCTCCCATGGATCAACTATCTGGGTTCCCAGGATTTCTTCTCACTGATTTCCAATACCTGCGGCGGCTACAGCTTCTACAAAGATGCCAAGCTTCTTCGCATCACCCGTTACCGCTACAACAATATTCCTGTGGATTCTAACGGAAAATATTACTATATCCATGATGGTGAGGAAATCTGGAATCCAGGTTCCATGCCTTCCAAAACACCTCTGGATACTTATGAATGCCATCACGGAATCGGCTACAGCCGTTTTCTTTCTTCCAAAAATGGCTTAAAATCTGATCTTCTGACTTTTGTTCCTGTAAATACAACCTGTGAGATCAACAAGCTGACACTCACAAACACAACCGATGCTCCAAAAAACTTTTCTCTTTTCTCTTATGTGGAATTCTGTCTCTGGAACGCAGTTGATGACAGCACAAACTTCCAGAGAAATTTAAGTATCGGAGAAGTTGAAATCGAAGGCAGCACTATTTACCACAAAACCGAATATCGTGAACGCCGCAGGCATTACAGCTTCTTTAGCGTAAACAGCCCTGTTGATGGTTTTGATACAAGCAGGGATGCTTTCCTTGGTATGAATAACGGAAATGCTTTTCCTGCTGCTGTAAAGGAAAATAAATCAGGAAATTCTGTAGCAAGCGGCTGGTACCCAATCGCAAGCCACCAGATTAATATAACACTTTCCGCAGGAGAATCCAAGGATTTTATTTT
>CAVCYJ010000115.1:0-9046 GCA_963605995.1 Holdemanella biformis
GTAAAGATTCTATTTTCTATTCGTATTCATTTGACGAATTTACTATTAAACAGCTCTATGAGTATAACATATCCCTTCGGGTAATGCAAGTTTTTTTAAAATTTATTTCGTCATATTTTTCATCAGACGCACGCTTATTTTCAGAAAAATTTCTGCTTCTTGACTGTCTGCACAAATTCCTCATTATTTCTGGTTCTCGCAAACATATTCAGGATCTGTTCTACAGCATCCTCGGATTTCATGCCATTGAGAGCTTTGCGCATAATGTATACTGCTTCCTGTTCTTCTCTGCTCAGCAGTAGGTCTTCTCTTCTGGTACCGGACTTCTGGATATCGATTGCCGGGAATACACGTTTCTCCTGCAGCTTGCGGTCAAGGACAAGCTCCATATTACCGGTTCCCTTGAATTCTTCATAGATCACATCATCCATCTTGCTTCCTGTATCTACAAGAGCAGTTGCAAGGATCGTCAGGCTGCCGCCCTCTCGCATATTTCTGGCTGCACCGAAGAATCTCTTCGGCATATGTAACGCAGCCGGATCAAGACCACCTGAAAGAGTTCTGCCGCTTGGCGGGATGATCAGATTGTAGGCTCTTGCCAGTCTTGTGACAGAGTCAAGCAGAATGGTAACATCCTTTTTATGCTCTACCAGGCGGCGGGCACGCTCCACTACCATCTCTGATACACGTTTGTGGTGCTCCGGCAGTTCGTCAAAGGTAGAATAAATAACTTCTACGTTATCACCACGGATTGCTTCTTTGATATCCGTAACCTCCTCAGGACGCTCGTCGATCAGAAGAATGATCAGATGCATATCCGGATTGTTTCTCAGGATAGACTTCGCAACATCCTTAAGAAGAGTGGTTTTACCTGCTTTCGGAGGAGACACGATCATACCTCTCTGTCCTTTGCCGATCGGACTGATCAGATCCACGATCCTCATGGCAACTGTTCCGCCGGGTCTTTCCATCTTCAGCCTTTCATTTGGGAAGATCGGTGTCATATCTTCAAAATTATATCTCTTCTGACCTTCACTCGGGTGAAAACCATTGATAGATGTCACGTATAAGAGGGCGCTGAATTTCTCTCCCTGTGTCTTAATACGGATATTTCCTTTGATGATATCGCCTGTTTTGAGGTTAAATCTGCGGATCTGGGACGGGGATACATAGATATCATTCTCTCCCGGCAGATAATTCTCACAGCGGATAAATCCATATCCGTCCGGAAGCACCTCCAGGATTCCATTTGCATGTTCTCCACTGTCAAGCTGCTGGACCGTCTCCGCTGATGTATGATGCTGCTGTCTCTCCGGTGTTTTCTCTGTCTGCTGCTCCTGACTTCCATCCTGTGTGCGCTCCTGCTGGCGTTCCTGGTTTCTGGTGCAGTGCTGCGGTCTGTTATATTGCTGCGGTTTCGCCGCAATAGTCTCCTGTGCTTTCGATTCATTCTCCTGTTCATCTTCTCGAAGCATTCTCTCGATCAATTCCGGTTTTCTTAACGCTGAAACCCCTTTTAATCCTCTGGCTTTTGCCAATTCCTTTAAAGTTGCCAGTGATAATGATTCATACTTTTCTCTCATAAAATAATCCTCTGCCTTTTGCTAAATAATAGTCATAATTATTTTGTTCTTGTTTCTCTTACTTCTTATGTATCCGTTTAACTTTATTCTTCTGTAATTATTTCCGGGATAACCTGTCCGAAATGACATGAATATCAGATTATATTGATTACTGATAACTGTTATTGTGATTTCCTGTAACTGCTCAGTACCTTCACAATTACGATTTTTTAATGTTAACATATTTTCCGCAATGTTGACAATACCATATTATTCCAAATCCGTTCCTTTGGCAAGCTATTTTCTCCGACATAAAAAATATATTATCGACACGGATATTTCCGGCTGCATCATAATACCGAAAATAACAGGAAATCCAGAGGCACCTCAAAAGATGTCTCTGGATTTCTGAATCAATATATTTATTTATGGAGGAAATACGGTACAAACCATCCTGACTGGTAATACAGGTCATATCAATATGTCGGCACATATCAAAATACTTCCATATTAATTATCTCCAGACGATAGAATATACCTTCTGCACTTTTCCAATACGGTCATCCGTAAATTTGGCAACCGCTTCCTGTACCGCTGCATAAGTTTTTGGTCTTGATGCTTTCAGAGATACCGGATTCAACGTATAGTCTTTGAAGGATTCTGCGAAATACTCTGCACTGCTCTTTGTAACATATGCCTTATTGCTTGCTGTATACAGACTCTTTTCCTGATTGTAAATCGCCTTAAATTCAGCAGACTGATCGGTATTACCGGAAATAAATGCTACAAAATGACCAAGTTCATGGTAAATAGTTGTATCCAGTTTTCTGAGGGTAATCTTTCTGTTACGAGTATTATAATATCCTGAATAACTAACAGACGCATCAACCTCAACAGTAAAACCAAGCTTTTCATAAGCTGAAAGCACACGGCTGTCTGCCTTGGATGCATACTGGCTTACATCAATCACTCCTGTCACACTATTATCTGCCGCAGATGTCGCAGTTCCGGCATTTGCCGCTGATTCTTTAGCTGTTGTTGTAACAGTCACCGTTGTCGTTGTTTCCGTTGTAACAACCTTCACCTTTGATTTTTTTGTATACTTTTCTTTGACCTGTTTTACAATAGTTGTCTGTGTTAAAATATCAGCTTCTGATGTCTCAGAAACTTTCTTTGATGTGGACGATGTTGCAGGAAGAGTCTTTGTATAAGATTTCTCCGCTGCCTTCTTCATCTTAACCTTCTTTGTAGAGGTACTCTTGCTTGTCTTAGTATCTACCTTCGGCTGAGATGCAAGAGGTGTCTCATCTTCTTCAATCGTTGCTTCCATCACCGGGTCAGTATAGGATGGCAGTTCCGAAATCCTGCTGTACTGTACTGCTGCCCCACAGCCTACCGCTACTGCAAGTGCCACTGCTATAAACCCTGCTGTCCTTCTTTTCTTTAACAATTCGATCATTTTCTTCTTCATAATCTTTACACATCCTTTCTAATCTTGTTCCTGTCTGGATGTACGTTTCATAAGTATAAGGAAAATTCTGTCTGAAAATCTGCCTGTATCACCGGAATATTGTAAAACAATTTTCTTTCTGCACAAACAAAAACCGCTTATATAAAATATAAACGGTTACCACAAAATCAGCCAACAATTGTCAGCTTCTCCTTATTCTATGAAATCGCATCACAAAATCGGAATTTAATGCGGCAACCGGCTGTCATAGTCACATGTCCGTGACCTTAGACCCTTGGCTTTGCGTCCCTGTTTTTCAACAGGTTTGCCTTTACTATAGTATATTCCATGTTTCTCTATCTTGTCAAGGCTTTTGGCCAAACTAATAAATATTTCTGATTTTTTTCTATGATTTTCATTTTCTTTTTTCATAAATCTGTTATACTGGAAGAAAATGTGGTTTTCTGACATATTCGCAGATAACAGACTGCGGAAGAATATTTCAGACAATTACACCTGACAACTTATTATATGAGGAGAAAATAAATGCGGTTTTTTCGTATCCGCCCCTTTATTACATTGTTTCTGATCCCGATTCTGATATTGAGCGGATGTGGAAGAATTTCAGGAGATTCTGATGAACCGCCTGTTTATTCCCCACTTCAGGTACTCATCCCTCAGGCTCCGGGAAAGAAAACTCTTGGAGAATCCCCTCTGATTCTGGATATTTCCAATACAGATCAGGGATATCTTACTGCTGTCTCATCCTCAGAAGACCAGAAAATGAATGTACAGCTCACTGCAGATGACAGTGTCGTTTATTCTTATTTTCTCTCACCCGGAGAAAGTGCTGTCATTCCTTTTTCCAGTGGAAGCGGTTCCTACCAGATCTGCTGCTATCAGCAGATTGATGACACTCAGTATGCAGCATTATTTGCAGAAGTTCTGGATGTCAGTTTACAAAATGAATTTCTGCCATTTCTCTATCCAAATCAGTATGTGAATTTCACACCTGATTCTGTCTCCAGCAAACTGGCTCTTTCAATTGTTTCAGAAGATGCTTCAGATGTGGATGCCCTCCAGGCCATTTATAATTACGTGATCGAGAATATAAGCTATGATTACGAACTGGCAGATACAGTAGAATCCGGTTATATTCCTGACATAGATGCGACTTTACAGTCCAAAAAGGGAATCTGCTTTGATTATGCCGCACTGACAGCCGCTATGCTTCGTGCCCGTGATATCCCCTGCAAGCTGCAGATAGGATATGCCGGATCAGTTAAACATGCCTGGATCAGTGTCTATATCCGTTCAAAGGGCTGGGTAGATAATGCCATAGAATTCAGCGGGGACTCCTGGTCGCGTATGGATCCGACTTTTGATTCCAACAGTCAGGACAGTGAAGACATACGTCAATATATAGGGGACGATAACAATTACAGTGTACAGTTTACACGCTAATGTGCTTCTGCACCGGAGTTTTTTCATTTTTGACACAGGAGCAGCTTGCAAACAGGCGGTACAATAATTTCACATACACTGTATCTACCAGTACAGGAGGAATATTATGCATCAAAAAAATAAACTGACTAATGAGGAACTCTTTCACTTCTGTGAACAGTTTTCCGTTCTTCTTCACTCCGGCATCTCCTGCGCAGAAGGAATACAGTTAATGCTGGAGAGCAGTCGCACACAGCACGGAAAAGACTTCTTTCAGCTTTTACAGAAAGCTTTCGAAGAAAGCGGTTCCTTCGCTCAGGCTCTGAACAGTTCGGGCTATTTTCCTGAATCCATGATTTCTTATGTGAATATCGGAGAAAGTACCGGATGCCTGGATGAGGTCATGCAAAGCCTGTCCGAACATTACGAACAGGAACTGGAAATTTCCGAAAATATCCGAAATGCAGTTACCTATCCGCTGTTTATGCTTGCAATGATGGGAGGCGTTATTGCGATTCTTCTGGCAAAGGTACTTCCGGTATTCCGGCAGGTCTTTCAACAGATGGGACTGGAGATGAACCACTTTTCCAACGGACTTTTGAGTGCCGGAAATATCCTCAGCCGTTATTCTGCTGTCCTGTTTATTCTTGTGCTTTTGATCATCGCCGGATTTGCAATCCTCTTTTTCACAGAAAAAGGTCGTATTTATCTGCGTCGATTTTCCATCAGACTGCCTTACATAAAAGAAATCTTTATCTCCATCGACTATGCGCGTCTGACTCAGGCAATTGCAATGGGGCTTCACAGCGGTCTGGATCATATCGTTACACTCGAAATGGCACAGAGTCTCCTTTTTCATCCGGATATCAGAAAAAAAACAAAGAAATCATGTGAACTTCTTGCAGACGGAGCTCTTTTTGAAAATGCACTCTGTGAATCCGGACTCTTTGACGGGCTGAATGCCCGGCTAATCACTGTAGGACTACATGCAGGTGCAGCAGACGAAGTCATGAATAAACTGTCCAGACGTTATCGCGAGACATCACTAACTGTGATCGGAAACATTATTTCTATTGTAGAACCTTCGATCGTAATCATATTCTCCATTCTGGTAGGACTTGTTCTGCTTTCCGTTATGATGCCCCTGTTTGGAATCCTTTCAGAAATCGTATGAGGTGACTGCTATGGACTTATTCGAAACCAATCACACCCGATCAGTCTGGAAATCCTGTGTTTTCTTTCTGATTCCCGTTGTACTCTGCCTTGCGTTTTACCTGGGAATCTCCTGTGCCGGAAGAGAAACCCTCTCCCGTGAACAAACTTCCCTGCGTCTGGCCCTCGAACAAAGTGCTATCCGAACCTATGCACTGACCGGACATTATCCGCAGGATCTGGATGAATTACTGCAAAATTACAGCATTACCTACGATACTGACAAGTTCGTAGTTGATTATGTACCCAATGGTTCCAATCTCCTGCCCTCTGTCAGTGTGATGATTCTGTCTTCCGGGAAAGGAGGCACCCCATGAATCCCTCTGAAAAACGCAGGCATTCCATTGATATTCTTTTTACAATTGTATTATCAGGACTCTTTCTTATTCTTCTGCTGCTAATGCTGCTCTTCTGCGCTCAGGCATACCGTGCCGCAGCCGCGGAAAATCAGGTAAATACTAACTTATATACCGCATCCACTTACATAACCACAAAATTCCGCCAGCATGACAGCTCACAGAAGATTTTCACAGATACGGTGGATGGCTCTCCGGCATTCTGTATGACAGACACAGTAAATGAGCAGCAATATATTACCTATATCTATCTGAAGGAACAGCATCTGAAAGAACTTTTTACCGCTGCCGGAAATATGCCATCCTCACAGATGGGTACAAATATTGCAGAACTGCACAGTTTTCAGGTAAAACAGGATTCTGATGGATTTTACCGCATCACTCTTGAAGATATGAACGGAAACACCTGCAATCTGCTGCTGCATTCCGGTAACAGCTTTAACGTCACTGAAACAGGAGAGAAGTAATCTATGAAAAAATTAAATACACATTCAAAATCCAGTCTGTTTTTAATGGAACTGATCCTGTCCATTCTGATTCTGGCACTTGCCTGTACCGCCTGTGTCAGAATCTTCGCCGCTGCCAGGATACAGCGAATGAAAGCCCGGGAGTTCAATCACATACAGGAGTTAACTGTTTCTGCCGGAGAAGCACTGGAAGGATGGAATGGAGTTATTTCCTCTTATATCAGAACGTTTGCTGAACCGGCTGATATTACAGACAATTTACTGCTATATTATTATGATTCCGACTGGAATACCTGTAAAGAGACTTCCGCACAATATACCATGACAATACAGCTTAATGCTTCCGAAACAGAGAAATCAGCGGATATAAATTTCTGTAATGCAAAACAGGAATGCCTTTATCAGCTCTCTGTCACCTTTCCCAGTAACAAGGAGAACCTCTCATGAATAAAAAAAGAATTTCTTTTCTGTCTGTCGGACTTCCTTCCATGTGTACAATTTTCGCAGTGCTATGTCTGGTAATCCTGGCACTTCTGACCCTTGGAACCTCCAGCCAGGATCTGCAGACTGCCCGGCTTACTCTTGATCAGTCCACAGCTTACTATACCGCCTGTTCTGCTGCCACTGTAAAATATCAGGAAGCGCTCACTTACACCCGGGAAATGCTTGCCGATATTCAGGATGAAGCAGCATATAACACTGAAATGGCTGCCATAACCACACAATATCCTGACATTTTCTGGGATCAGACGGAACAGCTTTTATCGTTTACTGTTGACTTTGCAGACGATCAGGCTCTTTATGTGGAAATAAGTATACCATATCCCTCTGAAGCCTCTGCTCTCTCACCGGAAATCCTTACCTGGGAAACGATAAGTACTGTCGAATGGAATCCGGATACAAAACAACCAGTTTACAAAGGAGATAACTGATGACAACAACAAATATACCCTCATATTTATCTTACGCAACCGAAAATCATGCATCTGATATTTTTATCATTGCCGGTCAGCCGCTTTCATTTAAGATCAATGGCAAGCTGACTCTTCACGGCGAAAAACTAATGCCAGCTGACACCGAAAGTCTTCTTCGCCAGATTTACCAGATGGCTGCAGACAGAGACTTTAACAGCTTTCTGAATACCGGAGATGATGATTTTTCTTTTTCCATTCCCGGTCTTTCACGTTTTCGTGTCAATACTTACCGTCAGCGTGGTTCTCTGGCTGCTGTTATCCGCGTGATCGCTTTTGAACTCCCTGATCCGAATGCGCTGAACATTCCCGGGGATGTCATGTCCGTTGCTGATTTTACCAAAGGCATGGTTCTGGTCACAGGTCCTGCCGGAAGCGGAAAATCGACCACTCTTGCCTGTATCGTCGACCGCATCAATCATTCCCGTGAGGGTCACATCATAACTCTGGAGGATCCTCTGGAATATCTGCACAGACATGATAAATGCATTGTCAGCCAGCGCGAGATCTGCACAGATACAGAAAGTTATCTGGTTTCTCTGCGAGCCACTCTCCGCCAGAGTCCTGATGTTATCCTTCTGGGCGAAATGCGTGACTATGAGACCATCCAGACCGCTATGACAGCTGCCGAAACCGGTCATCTCGTTCTATCCAGTCTCCATACTACGGGGGCTGCCAACACCATTGGGCGTATTGTGGATGTGTTTGAACCCACGCAGCAGAGACAGATTTCCATTCAGTTATCTATGGTGCTGCAGGCGGTTATTTCCCAGCAGCTTGTACCGGATGTAAACGGACACTCGATTCCTGTATTTGAAGTTATGCGTCTGAATCCGGCTATCCGAAATATGATCCGTGACAACAAAGTTCACCAGATTGACGGTGTCATTGCTTCTTCAACTCATGAACATATGCGTTCCATGGATCAGAGTCTCCTGGAGCTCTACAAACAGAAAAAGATAACAGCTGAAACTGCTTTGAAGTTTGCTTCCAATGCAGAGATGCTGAAGCGTAAACTGATCTGATGCATAGCTGTTTCATCCTTTCGCAAAATATCAGGGATAAAATCATCCGCTTTGCTGCCTGCTCATGTAAAAAGCAGTTTATCTACAGAATCCATTCCATATTTCTCCTGAATTCTCATAGCTAAACTGCTTTTCTCTATTCCCATAAACATATGCTATATATAGCAATCCTCGTAAATAACTGCTTCGCAATTCAGATCAATGTACCAGATTTCCCACCAGTCCGTAGGAAACAACATACATGATCACAGTTGCCATAATGATCCCGCACAGAATTGCCAGCGATGATTTTTTGATATCAACTTCAAGCAGAGATGCGATCAGAGAGCCAGTCCATGCCCCTGTTCCCGGAAGCGGAATACCTACAAACAGCATCAGTCCCCAGAATTCATACTTCTTCACCTGATCACTCTTACTCATAGCACGGTTTTCCAGTCTGATGATCAGACCCTTAAATACCTTTGTTTTCTTCAACACCTTAAAAATCTGCCTGATAAACAACAGAATAAACGGAATCGGAATAATGTTTCCCACGATACACAGCGGGATTGCTTTCGCAG
>CAVCYJ010000116.1:0-9025 GCA_963605995.1 Holdemanella biformis
TCCTGGTCGAAGCTGTTCAGATTCCAGATGAAGCCCTGGAACATGATCTTGTTCTCGAAGTGCGCAAGTAATGCACCGAGAGCTGCAGGAGTAAGCTCCTCACCTGTGATGATACTGGAAGGACGTCCGCCTTTGAAGTTCTTGTTCAGATTCTCGTCTTCTTTACCGCAGGCAAAAGCTACGATCTGAGCGGCAACATTAGCGCAGAGCTTCTGCTGGCTTGTGCTGTTCTCGATATCTACATCTACACCGAGCTGGCTCTTTTTAAAGCCGATGAACTGAAGCGGAACAATGTCAGTTCCCTGATGTAATAACTGATAGAAGGAATGCTGTCCGTTAGTACCCGGTTCACCGAAGATCACAGGTCCTGTCACATAATCTACAGGCTCACCGAAACGGTTTACGGATTTACCGTTGGACTCCATATCACACTGCTGTAAGTGTGCCGGGAAACGGCTTAATGCCTGGGAGTACGGGAGAACTGCTGTAGCAGGATATCCCTGTACGTTTCTCTCATAAACACCGATCAGCGCATCCAGCATATCCGGGTTTTCGAGGATGTTCTTATTTGTTGCGAGCTTATCTTCGGCAGCAGCTCCCTCAAGGATCTGTGCAAATACTTCAGGACCGAATGCAAGTGAAAGGATCGCACCGCCTACCGCGGAAACAGAAGAGTAACGTCCGCCGATATAATCGTCCATGAAGATCGCTGTCAGATAATCTTCGCTCTTGGCCAGAGGAGATGTCTCACTTGTTACAGCGAGCATATGTCTGGATGGGTTTAATCCTGCTTTAACCAGAGCGTTCTTTACGAATGCTTCGTTAGTCAGTGTCTCAAGAGTTGTACCGGATTTGGATACAACGATGAAAAGAGAATGAGCAAGGTCTGCAGAAGCAAGAACAGCGGCTGCATCATCAGGGTCTACGTTACTGATGAATTTCGCTTCCATTTTAAATGTGTTGTTAGCTTTCGCCCAGTTCTCGAGAGCAATATATAATGCACGGGGACCAAGATCACTTCCGCCGATACCGATCTGTACGACTGTTGTGAATTTCTCGCCGTTTTCATTAGTGATCTCGCCTGCGTGAACTTTGTTTGCGAAGTCAGCGGCTTTCTTCTGCTGTGCAACGTAGAATTCACGTTTGTCAACACCGTCTACAACTACAGCGTCACCAAGCTGGGTACGTGCAAGGTGATGGAGAACCATACGTTTCTCTCCTGTGTTGATCACTGCGCCGTTGTATAACTCCTGGAACTTGTCGATAAGCTGAGCTTCATCTGCCAGATCTGCAAGTGCATCAAGGACTGTCTCATCGACCTGCTTTGCAGCATAGTTGTAAGCAAGTCCGGCTGCCATCGGTGTGCTGTACTTCTTTACACGTTCAGCACCATTTTCTCCTGTCATGGCTGCTGCGATATCTACATGTCCCTTTAGTTCGGCAAGCTTGCTGTAAGAAGTCAGAGTGTCGAGATTTTTCCATGTTGCCATAATAATAATTCCTCCTTTTAAATAACTGCAGTCCTGCGACCGCAGCTGTACTGGTGGGGTCATTTACAAACCTTCCAGATAATTATACTGAATAATTATTTCGATTTCAATGCCAGTGTACGGGGATTTGGAATATATTTACAGAAAGCCCTTTTCAAACACGCTCCAGTGCTGCTTATGAAATATGGCCGGAAGAGAAAAACCTGACTTCTGGTCAGTAATAGCTTGAATTATATCCGAAAAGTATGATATAATAAATTTTACCTCTGCACGACATATATACTGGTGTGCCGTCTCATTGATGTTTTGCTGATAGTACAGGAAACAGCAGAAAATCAATGAGACAGTATACCGGCAGCTTTACCTGTAATAATTGCAGAAATAAATCTCCGAAAGCGAAAAGCATAAGAAAGGAAGAAAGGAAAAAACATGGCTAACGCTAAATACTTTTTAAAGAGATTTGCAATGGCACTGCTTACAATCTTTCTGGTGGCATGCCTTACATTTCTCCTGATGAACGCTGTGCCCGGAAGCCCCTGGCTCAGTGAAAAAACGCCATCCGCTGCAACACTGGCAGCTCTGAACGCGAAATACGGACTTGACAAGCCGGTTCATGTTCAGCTTTTTATGTATCTGAAAAATATTCTGCATGGTGACTTTGGTGTGTCCCTGAAAATGCAGAAAAACCGGGAAGTCCTGGATATTATCGTTGAGATGTTCCCGGTATCTGCAAAGGTAGGTGCCCTTGCTTTGTTATGGGCGATTATCGTAGGTGTACCTCTTGGATGCCTTGCGGCATTTAAGAGAGGTAAGCTCACAGACAGTATCCTGAGAGTCATCTGTACTCTGGGTATCTCCATGCCGAGCTTTGTAGTTGCGTCAGTTCTTCTCGTAACACTCACAGGAGACCGTGCAATGAACCTGTTCCCGTCCATCTTTGATGCATCACAGGGAATCAGGGCTTATATACTTCCGTGCTTTGCACTTGGATTCTATCCGATGTGTTATACTGCACGCCAGACCCGTTCAGCTATGCTGGATTCTCTGAGTCAGGAATATATCAAGACTGCCAGGGCCAAGGGTCTTAAGAACAGTAAGATCATCTTTAAACATGCACTGAGAAATGCGCTGATCCCTGTTATTACTTATCTGGGACCGCAGGTTGCATTTACCCTGTGCGGTGGTTTCGTAGTAGAGAGTGTATTCTCCATTCCGGGACTTGGACGTTACTTTGTACAGTCCATTCAGAACCGTGATTACCCGGTTATTATGGGAACTACGATCTTTCTTGCGACATTTATCATCCTGATGAACCTGGTTGTAGACCTCCTTTATAAGGTTGCTGACCCGAGAATCAGTCTGACGAAGGGAGGAAACTGATCATGGCAGAGAATAAGAAGATCAGGAAATGCCCGGTAAGTCTTCAGCCGGATATAGAGAATCTCCTGCAGGAAATGACAGCCGATGATTTCGCACCTGCTTCCAGTCAGGAGAAAGAGGAATTCATCCAGGATCGCCAGAGTGTATCCTACTGGAAAGATGCCTGGAGAAGATTAAAGAAGAATGTTGTGGCGATGATCGCACTGGGAGTTATCGTATTCCTGTTCCTGTTTGCTTTCGTCGGACCACTTCTGATCCCATATGGATATGATGAATTTAACGATGGTGCTGAGAACCTGTTTCCTTATCATTACACACTGGAAGATCAGCAGCGTGTAGATGAAGAAATCGCATCCAGAACCCAGAGTGAAGTTGTAGACGTAGATGAGATGATCGAGCAGGCCAAGGCAGAAGCTGAAGCCAAAGGCGAGAAGTTCAGCAAAAAAGATGAAGCGATCATCCGTGCAAAAGCAAAAACAGCAGCAAAGAATGATACAGCAGGTGAGTCTGAAGAGAGCACAGACCAGGATACAGTCCGTAAGGAACTGGGAATTAAGAAACATCTCTTTGGATACTCACAGAAAGAACTTGAGCGTAAGGCAGCCGGCGAGAAAGTTTTCCCGCATGTCTTTGGAACAGATATGTACGGACGTGATATTCTGGTCCGTGTTATGTACGGTGCCCGTGTCTCTATGTCCGTTGGTGTATTTGCGGCACTCCTTGTATTGATCATTGGTGCTTTATACGGCGCGATCTCCGGTTACTGTGGAGGTAAAGTCGATGCCGTCATGCAGCGAATTGTAGAGCTGATCTATGCGGTTCCCGAGATGCTGGTTGTACTTCTGATCGCAACGGCTTTAAAGCCGATCCTGACAGAGTATATCAATTCATCCGGCGGTGGTCCGTTGAAATCCTTTGCCAATGTACTTGGACCGAACCTGATCTCCATGTTCATTGCCTTCGGTCTTCTGTACTGGGTAACAATGAGCCGTATTATTCGTGGACAGGTACTTCAGCTCAAACAGCAGGAGTATGTAACAGCAGCCAGAGCACTCGGTGCTTCAGGCGGACGTATCATCAGACGTCATCTGCTTCCGAACTGTATCGGTCAGATCGTTGTAACAACCTGTCTGCAGATTCCGTCTGCTATTTTCCTGGAATCATTTCTTTCCTATCTGGGTGTCGGTGTATCTGCACCGCTTCCAAGCCTGGGCTCCATGGCTACAGATGCATTAAGCGGTATGTATACCTATACCTACAGGCTGATCGTTCCGTCTGTAGTTCTCAGTGTAATGATTCTTGCATTTAACCTGTTTGGTGATGGTCTGCGTGATGCACTTGACCCGAAACTTAAGAAATAAGAGAGGAGGAGAATCATGTCTGAACAGAAAAATAAATTATTGGAAGTTAAGGACTTAAAAGTCTCCTTCTTTACACCGGCCGGTGAGGTTAAGGCTGTAGGAGGAATCTCCTACGATCTGGATTATGGCGAAGTTATGGGAGTTGTAGGAGAATCCGGTTCCGGCAAGAGCCAGGAAGCTTACTCCATCATGGGACTTCTCCAGTCTCCGGGTAAAGTAGTCGGAGGTTCCATCACCTTTGAAGGAGAGGATGTTCTGTCCTTTAGCAAAGAACAGATGACCCAGTTCCGTGGAAGCAAAGTGGCTATGATCTTCCAGAACCCGATGACCTGCCTGAACCCGGTATATACAGTCGGAAATCAGCTGGTAGAGGCATTGCGCGCTCATGATAAGAAGATCAGCAAAGAAGAAGCTGAGAAGCGTGCCATGGAAATGATGGCAATGGTTGGCATCAACAACGTACAGAGACGTATGAAACAGTATCCTCATGAATTTTCCGGCGGTATGCGCCAGCGAGTTATGATAGCCATGGGACTGATCTGTCATCCGCAGCTTCTGATCGCGGACGAGCCGACTACGGCACTGGATGTTACGATCCAGGCACAGATCATTGACCTGATGAAGGATCTGCAGAAGAAAACAAAGATGGGAATTATCTTTATCACTCACAATCTGGGTGTTGTTGCCGATATCTGCGACAAGGTTTCCGTTATGTATGCAGGACATATCGTAGAGCAGGGACCGGTTGATGATATTTTCTATGAACCTGCACATCCGTATACAAAAGGACTTCTGCGCTCCATGCCGCGTGTAGATGCGGAGAGCTATGAAAGACTGATCCCGATCGAGGGAACCCCGGTTGACCTGCTGAACCCGCCGGAAGGCTGTCCTTTTGCACCGCGTTGTGAACATTGCATGAAGGTGTGTCTGAAGAAGATGCCTCCTTATGTGGAAGTGAGCGAGAAACACCGTTCAGCCTGCTGGCTGCGTGTTCAGGAACTGATGGGCAAGGAGGAAAACTGATATGGCAAAAGAAGAGAAGAAACTTGTCGAAATAGAGAATTTGCGTAAATACTTCATACCAAGAAACGGAAGCGGACCGGTTGTTCAGGCAGTTCAGGATGTTTCGCTCTATATTAAGAAGGGAGAAACTCTGGGACTGGTAGGTGAATCCGGATGTGGTAAAACAACTCTGGGAAGAACCATCCTCAGACTGTATGAACCGACCGGCGGTAAGATCATCTACGATGGCCAGACGATCTTTGAGAATATACTGGATAAGGAAGGAAAACCTGTTGGCAAGGCAAAGTCTGTAAATATGCTGCCTTACCGCAAGAAAATGCAGATTATCTTTCAGGATCCTTCCGCATCCCTGGATCCCCGTATGACAGTCGGAGAGATCATCGGAGAGGCAATTGATATTCATAAGCTAGCTGCAAACAGGAAGGACCGTGCAGATATGATAAAAGGCCTGCTTGCAAGAGTAGGCTTAAACACCGAGCATGCAAACCGTTATCCTCATGAATTCTCAGGAGGACAGCAGCAGCGTGTCGGTATTGCCCGCGCTCTGGCCGTAAAGCCGGAATTTATCGTATGTGATGAACCGATCTCCGCACTGGATGTCTCTATTCAGTCACAGGTTGTAAATATGCTGGAGGATATGCAGGCGGAGATGGGACTGACCTATCTGTTCATTGCTCATGACTTGTCTGTTGTACGTCATATTTCCAACAGAATCGGTGTTATGTATCTGGGATCGCTGGTAGAGCTTGGTGAGAGCTATGAGCTGAACCGCCATCCGATCCATCCATATACACAGACACTGCTTTCCGCGGTTCCGGTACCGGATCCAAAGCTTAGCCGATCCAGAAAGCGTATCATCCTCGAGGGAGATGTTCCGAGTCCGATGAATCCGCCGAGCGGCTGCCGGTTCCATACCAGATGCCCTTATGCGACACCACGATGCAGTGAGGAAACACCGCAGTTTAAGGAGCATGAACCGGGACACTGGGCTGCCTGCCATATGCTTGGATAATGATCCTGAGCAGTTGTGGAACAGTGATCAATGGTAGTTACTGTTCACACTAACCAATGGTAATATATTACAGATGATTTTGACAAAAAAAGCTTAACATAGGTATTAAGTTCCTGTATAATGGAATGTACAATACACCCAAAGAAGTAACTGTTCAGATATTTCACAGTTACATGAAATCATAATAAAGGAGGATTAGTAATGAGAAAGGCAAAAAAAATTATGTCTCTGGCTCTGTCAGCAGCTATGATCACAGGTATGGCAGCTACAGTACCTGTAATGGCAGCGGAAAGCGATTCTTCAGACGGATTCAATCTGAGCCTCTGTATCGCATCTGAACCACAGAGTATCGACCCGGCACTGAACACAGCAATGGATGGTTCTATCATGTGCCACCATATGTTTGAAGGTCTGATCAAGTGGGTTGATGACGGTGAGGGAAATGCTGTCACAGCTCCGGGACAGGCTGAATCCTGGGACAAAGAGACAAACGATGACGGAACAGTTACTTATACTGTACATCTTCGTGACGGTATCAAATGGTCTGATGGACAGGCTGTAACAGCAGGAGATTTCGAATACTCCTGGAAACGTCTGGCAAATCCGGAAACAGCAGCAGATTACTGCTATATGATCGATATGGTAAAAGGATATTCAGAAGTAGCTGACGGAAGCGCAGATCCTGACACACTTGGAATTACAGCTACAGATGATACAACACTTCAGATTGATCTGACCTATGACTGCCCGTATTTTGAAGAGATCATGGCATTCCCGGCAACCTTCCCTGTTCGTAAAGACATGGTAGAGGGAAGCGATAACTGGACATTTGATCCTGCAACCTACATCAGCAATGGACCATACAAACTGAAAGAATGGTCACACAACTCTTACATTCTTATGGAAAAGAATGAGAACTACTATGATTATGAGAACCTCGGTCCGGACACAATCAAATTTGCACTTCTGGATGATAACAACGCAATGCTCAAAGGATATAACAACGGAGAACTTGATTTCATCCAGAATCTCCCTGTAGACGAGGTTGCTACCTACCTTGCATCCGGAGAACTCAACATTGCAGACTATATCGGAACCTACTATGTATGCTTTAATACACAGGATGAGGTATTCTCCGATCCTGCGATCCGTAAAGCATTCTCACTGGTAATCGACCGTAACTACATCGTAGATAATGTTACCCAGTCCGGTGAAGTTGCAGCTACAGGATATGTTCCGTCCGGTATCTATGATGCAGACGGAGCAAGCGGAGATGACTTCCGTACAACAGGCGGCGACTATTACAGTGTTTCTGAAGATGATTATGAGAAGAACTGTGAAGAGGCCCGTCAGCTCCTTGCAGATGCAGGATATCCAAACGGCGAAGGCTTCCCGACAGTTGAATATCTGTACAACACAGATGACAAGCACAAAAAGATTGCCGAAGCACTTCAGAATATGTGGCAGAAAGAACTTGGCGTTACTGTAAATCTGGACAACCAGGACTGGAACGTATTCCTCCAGAACAGAAAAGCCGGTGATTTCCAGATCGCACGTAACGGATGGATCGGTGACTACAATGATCCTTGTACATTCCTTGATATGTGGTATACAGGCGGCGGAAACAACGATGCTCAGTATTCCAGCGCAGATTATGATGCACAGATCGATGCAGCAAAAGCTACTTCTGATCAGACAGAGCGTATGAAAGCATTCCATGCAGCAGAAGATATCCTCATTGGTCAGGATAGCGTACTGGCTCCGCTGTACTTCTATACACAGCCATACATGCTCAAAGAGAACATCAAGGGAATGTACTACACACCGCTCGGATACTTCTTCTTCGGATATACAACCAAAGAATAATATCTGAAACTGAATAAAGAATGTAACGATTCTGTGCCCTGCTGTTTTGCGGAAGCATGGAAGGGTTACTGAAACATGAGAGCTGCAGCTCCATGCAGAAAGGTTTATCAGTTCTTTCGCATGGGGCTGTATTAATAATGTTACCGGTCACGGAGTGAACAGTAACCTGGCAATTAACGATAAAGGAGACTGACATCGAAATGGAATTCTGGGATATTTATGATAAAGACAAGAAACCGACAGGACGCACAATGAAGAGAAATGACTGGTGTCTGAAGGATGATGAATACCATCTGACGGTACTCGGCGTGATCGCCAGGCCGGATGGGACTTTTCTGATCACCAAACGTGTTATGACTAAGAACTGGGCACCGGGCTGGTGGGAAGTATCCGGTGGAGCTGCACAGGCAGGAGAGGAGTCTTATGAAGCTGTTCTGCGTGAGGTAAAAGAGGAAACAGGACTGGATGTCCGAAATGCAGAGGGCGGTTATCTGTTCACCTATAAGAGAGAAAACCCGGGAGAGGGAGATAATTATTTTGTAGATGTGTACCGGTTCATGATGGATTTTGATGAGAAAGATCTGCATCTACAGACCGAAGAAACAGACGGATACATGTTTGCCACAGTGGATCAGATCAAAGCATTTGCCGCAGAAGGGAAATTTCTCCACTATGACAGCATAAAAAAGGCATTTGACTAATAAAAGGGGCTGTCGCATGATTTCAGTGCGACAGCTCCTTTTGTTTCTGGTATTATTGATTACCTGTAACTGTCAGCATTCTGTTAACTGTGAAGGTGCTGAACAGTTACGATTATTTCATTGCATTTCTGATAGCGGCCAGTAATTCATCGTATTCTTCATAAGCCGGGATCTCCGGATAGTCTGCTTTGA
>CAVCYJ010000117.1:0-8934 GCA_963605995.1 Holdemanella biformis
GATTACACTCATTATAGGGTTTTTACCTCGTATTTTCAACCACTTTCCTCGCCGCTGTTCATTATGAAACAATGTTTACAATATCTCTCCGCCGCAGTATGCTCCTGCCTGAAGGGCTTTTTATATCATAGGAACATTACGGAGTAATTTCCTATAATTAATATAAAATTATTTGATTTTCAAAATAAGTGCTTGCATTTCTGCATATTTGTGTTATAGTATTGTTATACCCAATATGTAGTTTTTAAAACTACATATTGTTGTTTTTATTATGCAGATTGGAGGCGTTTCTTATGAAAATCAGATTAAAAGATCCCGGAAGTGCGATCACACATGGCATTGCTCTTCTTCTCGCAGCGGTCGGTGCAGTGCCTCTTATTATCAAGGCAGCACGTTCCTATGATGTGATCCACATTGTTGCTTTAAGTATTTTTATACTGACTATGATCCTGCTTTATGCAGCCAGCACCATTTATCATTCTGTAAACTCCACAGAAAAAGTCAACCGCCGTCTGCGAAAGATGGATCATATGATGATCTTTGTCATGATCGCAGGCAGTTACACTCCTGTATGCCTGATCGTTCTTCATAACCATGTCGGCTACATTCTGTGTGCACTTGTATGGAGCATAGCACTGCTCGGCATGATTTTGAAGGGATGCTGGATCACCTGTCCGAAGTGGTTGTCTTCTGTATTATATATCGGTATGGGATGGCTGTGTGTGCTTGCTTTTATCCCGATTTTCCACGCGCTCCCACGCGCCGGATTTGGCTGGCTTCTCGCAGGTGGAATCATTTATACCATCGGCGGTGTCATCTATGCATTAAAAGTGCCGCTGTTTGATTCCAGACATAAGAATTTTGGCTCCCACGAAATTTTCCATGTTTTTGTCATGCTCGGAAGCGCCTGCCATTTTGTTGTAATGTATTTCTTCGTCGCAGCACTTCCCGTATGATTGGCTATACGATAAAAAAGAACAACCGGATAACTGGGATTCACATATCTCCTGCTTTTCCTGTTGTTCTTTTTTATTGTTAATTCTTCTTTATTGTTAATTCTTTTTACTCGGTCATCTCTACTTCAATCACATAATCCACAGGGTTCGGAAGTACCGGGTCCGGTCCCAGGTCAACGAATGCGATATCCGGATAGTCGCTGTGCATCCATGCATTGGAAAGTGGGATTTCATGTCCATCATCCAGTGCACGTACTTTCACGATCTTATCTTTGTCAAATCCAATCAACGGAAGCGGTCCTAATGTATTCTCGTAGATATGTACATAGTATTTGTTCCCGTTTCTGGTGATACGTCCGTAATCCGGTTTCGGAATATCAAGAGCCGGTGAGCATCCGTAGATACTGTCATGGTTCTTATCCATCCAGCGGCCGATCTCAGCCAGGATCTCGGAAGATTCTTTCGGGAATTTTCCCTTTGCATCAGGTCCTACGTTCAGGATCATGTTTCCGCCCTTGGAAACACACTCTACCAGTTTCTTGATCAACATTGAAGCAGGTTTATAATAATGGTCGTTTGCACAGTATCCCCAGTTATTGTTCATGGTGAAGCATGCTTCCCAGACCATTGGCTTTCCTTCTTTATCGCAGATTCCTTCTGGCGGGATGATCTGCTCAGGACTCACAAAATCACCATGGTATGGTTTCGGGTCACACTCATACAGTGATCCTCTTCCCTCTCCACTGGCCTCCAGACGGTTGTCAATGATAACCTGCGGCTGTAACTTACGTACCATATTGATCAGCTTTGTTGCATCCCATTTTTCTCCTCTCATGTCATCATAGGAGAAGTCAAACCACATGATATCGATCTGTCCGTAGTTCGTGCAGATCTCTTCTACCTGATTGTACAGATATTCTGTATATCTTGAAAAATCGCGTTTCTCGTTGCCACACTCTTTGTGATTTCTCATCGGATGGTTACGGTCTCCATAATGCGGATAATCCGGATGATGCCAGTCAAGCAGTGTGAAATAAATACCGACTTTAAGTCCTTCCTCACGAAGTGCCTCTACATATTCTTTGATCAGATCTCTTCCTGCAGGTGTGTTTGTTACTTTGTAATCCGTATATTTGCTGTCAAAGAGGCAGAATCCGTCGTGATGCTTTGCAGTCAGGACTACATATTTCATTCCTGCTGCTTTGGCTTCTTTTGCCCACTGCTTCGGATTGTAGTCTCTTGCATCAAACTCTTTCATAAACGGAAGATATTCCTCCTCCGGCATTTCCTCTACACTTCGTACCCACTCGCCTCTTGCCGGGATCGAATATAATCCCCAGTGGATGAACATTCCAAAACGTGCATCCTGGTACCACTCCATACGTTTTTCATATTCTTTTCTGTCAAACTGATACATGATTTTTTTCCTCCCTATATAGTCAGGTCTTTTTTCCGTCAGGCAGATATCCTCAATCCACTTCTCTACATAAGTTCTACACCGAATAACTGCTTTGCAGTTTATCAGAAGAAGCTGCCATTCTCCGCCTGCGTGCATAAATGCATATAAATATTTGCTTCAGTCATCATAATTCCTCCAGAACTTTCTTTGCAGCACGGACATTTTCAATATCTGTACGCCAGATTTCATATTCACTGAATGCAGGAATCCCCATCTTGACATCTTCCTTTCGGAACTGCATCGCACTGTCCGTTACAACCTTGCCACTCATATGATAAGCCCTGATTCCGGTGAGTGGATAAAGCTGGCGGATCACCTCCGCACTGACACCGCTTCCTGCCTGGATAGTGATACGTCCATGACTCTCTGTTTCCAGTTCTTTCAAAAGTTCTGCGCCCTGAAGACAGGTATTCTTCTGTCCGGAAGTGAGAATCGTATCAATCCCCAGTGAGATTGCCTGCTCCATCACCTCTATCGGATCTGTACATACATCAAACGCTCTGTGAAGAGTGACAGACATATCTCCTGCCACATTCATCAGTTCCTTCATCTGCTCCATGTTTAAGGTTCCATCCGGTTTCAGGATCCCAAATACAACACCTTCCGCTCCCATTTTGCGGAAATCCTTTACCGCATTCTTTATCATGGAAAATTCCGCATCTGTATAGCAGAAATCACCAAATCGCGGACGGACCAGAACATGGATCCGGATATCCGAACGTTTTCTTATCTCGTCAAAAAGCCACGGACCAGGAGTTGTTCCTCCAATGATCAGATTGCTGCAAAGCTCCAGTCTGTCTGCACCGCCCTCCGCTGCAGCCATAGCAGATTCCACAGAATCTACACATATTTCAAGCTCATAGTCTTTCATGTAAAAGCCCCCTTTTATTCCTGTCTGCTCAAAGTAATTTCACTTCGGCATTCCACAATGTATTGCCAATTGTATTATCCGGAAATTCATCTCGAACTTATCCCGGTTCAGAGTCATAACCGGAACTCTTTCGTATTCATAAACTCACAGCCTTTCAAAATAATAAATATTTCCGTCATTTTCTATTGTACCATTCAAAAAGCTCCAATTCATCAATTTTCATTGATTGAATTGAAGCTTTTTAATATGCAAGTCCCCACCTACTGCTTATTGCTTTTCGCAATTGAAGCAGGGGACTTCCCTGATTCGGTTAAACAGCAACTCTTCTCTCCGGATATAAGCCATAGGAACCATAGCTTACCCCAAAGTATCCATAATAACTCTTTGCCTCTGCAAACAGCGGATCATATACCAGGCCTCCGATTTCCGCCCAGCAGTGACCACTTCCATCAGTTGCTGTTGTATCCACACAAACATAAATATTCTTATATCCGAGTGCCTTTGCCAGATATGCAAAAGCACATGCATCAGAGAAGCAGTCTCCCCCTCTTCCGCTTGCGATCAGATAATCATTTGCATATAATGCCGGCCATGCCGTCTGATTATAAAATGTTCTTCTTGTATCATAATAATGCTTATACATTACCCATTGAAAACATGTTTCAAATTTCTGACTTTTGGACATATTGGCTGAGGTAATATTGTTGACAACCTGCTTAGCTCTCTGCAGGGTTTCATATTCATACGCTTTGGTAGAATTCATTTTCTTGCCACTTGGATAATAAACACTGCTTCCTTTTTTCCAAGCTTCCAGAATTCCTTTTTCTGTACAATAATAAGTCGTGTTTCCAACCTTGACAGTTTTGGTTCTCAATACACCCGTATCACTGAAATAATAATATTTTCCGGAAATTTTCTTCACTCCGCTGTAGCGTACTCCATCAGAACCGAAATAATACTTTTTATTATTATACTTTATCCATCCGGTTTTCATAAAACCTTTCGGACTGAAATAATACACTTTTCCGTGAATTTTGTGCATTCCTGTCAGATACTTCCCGTTTTTAAAGTATTTCCTATTCTTCGTTCCATAATTATACCAGCCATTCTTTACCGCAGGTGTCGGCGTTGGCATAGGCGTCGGGGTTCCGGTTGGAGTGATCACCGGTGCCGGGGTCTCGATCGGAGCCGGAGTTACTGTTGTATCCGGTAATTCTGCCGCCGCAGCCGGAGCTCCAAGCATCATACATGCTGCACACAGTGCAAACCATTTTGTCATCTTTTTCATCTTATCTTATCCTCCTGATACAATTTGGGAAATATCGGGCAATCATGAGTCTGTAATCCTGTCTGTTCCACTCAGTGCTTTCTTTTTATTAATATTTACTCCACGCCCGGCAGTTTCAGAATTTCATCAGTTCAAGCTTCCTGTCTCTGGTAAGCTGCTTGATCTGATATTCTCGTTTCATTGCCTCTTCCTTTGTCGAAAATCCTTCATAATATACAAGTATGACCGGTCGTTTTGTCTTTGTATATTTTGCGCCATTTTTTCCCCCGTTATGTGCTCTCATCCTCTTTTCCAGACAGTTTGTCCATCCTGTATAAAGAGTTCCGTCCGCACATCTCACAATATAAGTATAGTTCATTATAATCTCCATCTCGATGAACCAATCTATGTAAGGGATAACCACCAGCTTCATTTTCTGTGGTTATCCTTGATTTTATAATAAACAGCCGGTATGAAACACGTATTTTACCCGGACATATCCATGCCTCCAAAAGCATCTGATGCCTCATCATCGGAAGTCATTTTTATGTCAAAAAAGCAGGCAGGGAAACCGACTGCGGATTTTCTTTCCCACCTGCTTTATTATACGTTTATTTTTCTATTTTGTGAATATCATTTTTCGAAGATTCCAGAGATTTCCCCTGAATTTTCCTCCAAGAATTTTCAGCTGCAGATCCTCACGATCCGGATAATATCTTGTAGAAAATACTGTCTCTCCGTCATTCAGATAGATTTCTGCTGCCGAAGTATCTGCAAGAAGCCTGATATTCTTCAGTTCATCAACCTCAGCCTTTCTTTTCGTTCTTCCTGCGCCTGCGATCTGGGAAAATCCAAGCTCCGCAACTCCATCTTCATACTTAAAGATCATCTGTCCGCCCATGCTGATCTCGAAGCTGCTGCCCGTCATTGTTATATCATCAAGTACCAGATCAAATCCTTCATTCACTTCCACACGAACTTCCACAATTGATTTTTCATCAAGAAGGAGCGTCTTCTCTTTTCGAAGATTTTCCAGTTCTTTTGCAGGATACTGGAGGATTTTTCCCTCACGTACCGTTAATTCTCTCGGAACTGTAAGGCAATGCTGCCATCCTTCGTCAATTGTTTTGTTGACATATTCCTCATCTGCATCCGGCATTCCCATCCAGCCGATAAGAAGCCGTCTGCCCTTATTGTCAGCGAAAGTCTGTGGAGCATAGAAGTCAAATCCCATATCCCATTCTCTGAAATTCTCCGTATCCACAGAACCATCTTCCTTCACCGGGAAATATCCTGACTGATAGATATTCTGAAAACGATACTCTTCCCGCTTCAGTCCCTGCGGAGATACAGACAGAAACTTCTGTCCGTCAATTTCAAAGAAATCCGGGCACTCCCACATATATCCAAAAGGTTCTTCAGTCGTGATCACATGGTCAAGTTCCCAGTCCTTAAGATTTACTGACTCATAAATCAGTACCGCACCTTTATCTCCTTTGAGACGTCCGCCAAGAGCCATCAGATATCTTTCTTTCTCTTTCCAGACTTTCGGATCACGGATATGACAGGTAAATTCTTCCGGATACTGAGCAAAGGAAATAACTTCCTCCTTATCTCCGAAATGAATACCATCTTCACTTTCTACATGAAGAGTACTTGTTTCTCTTCCCTCATTGATATAATCATAATCACCGTCAATCTTTACATTGCCTGTAAAAAACAGATGCAGCTTATCCTGCTCTACCAGTGCAGAACCTGAATAAACACCATGGCAGTCATAGGATGAATCCGGATAAAGCGCGGTTCCCTCATATTTCCATCTGAGCAGATCCTCACTTGTATAATGTCCCCAGAATTTCAGTCCGCCTTCCACATCAAAAGGTGCATACTGAAAAAAAACATGATATTTACCTTTGTACCAGCATAATCCATTCGGGTCATTCAGCCATCCAACCGGAGGCATCAGGTGATGCCCCAGGCGGAATCTGCCTTCTTTCAGATTCGCATTCTTCTCAATCTGAGCTACGTTTTTTTCAAGAACTTTTGTTAAAGTACTCATTCTTTCACAATCTCCAATACTTTGTCTGCAGGTGTTACAGTACCTTCATGTAATGTTTTTACATCCCTGTAATCATCTGTGTTTGTTACAATAAGAGGAGTAGTTACATCATATCCGGCCTCTTTGATCTTGTCCATTTCAAAAGAAATCAGAAGCTGGCCTTTCTTTACATGGTCGCCGTCTTTTACATGAGCAGTGTAATATTTTCCGCCAAGTTCTACAGTATTGATACCGATATGGATCAGAAGCTCCATACCACTTTCTGTACTTAAACCAACTGCATGTCTGGTGTCAAAAACAGTCTCAACAGTTGCATCACACGGAGCAACTACTTCACCCTTAGCCGGGATCACTGCGATTCCTTTTCCAAGGACTTCGGAAGCAAATGTTGCATCATTTACCTGAGAAAGCTCAATTGCAGTTCCCTCTAATGCACTGTAAAGTACAAAGTCTCCGTCTTTGTCTGCTGCTTTTTCTGTCTCAGAAGCCACTTTATTTCCGACAACATTTTCTGCTTCTGCTTTCGTATTTTCCATACTCTCAACATTTTCTGCCTTTTTTGCAGCTTCATCCTTTGTCTCATTCTTCGTATCTTTATCCGGCACTGCATTCTTATATCCGAACAGCCATGTCAGCACAAATGCCACGCCAAAAGCAATCACGAACATAAGGATATAAGATACCGGATTATTCAGGCAGAGCAGGATTCCAAATATACCGGTTACGCCGGTTCCTGTAGCACCCAGCCCTGTGACAGATGCAAACAGCGCACCGATCGCACCACCGATACATCCCATCACAAATGGTTTTCCGAAACGAATATTCACACCAAAGATTGCCGGTTCTGTAATTCCCATGCAGGCACTTAATGCGGATGGAACTGCCATGGCCTTAATCTTCTGGTCTTTAGTCTTAAGTGCTACTGCAAGTGTTGCACCGCCCTGCGCGATATTTGCAGCGGATGCAAGCGGCAGCCAGTAAGTAACTCCAAACTTGGAAATCTGTCCAAGGTCAATGATCGTGTACATATGATGCACACCGGCAACAACTGTCGGCGCGTAGAATGCACCCATTATAAAACTTCCGATACCGAATGGCAGTGCGATCAGCCACTGGATACCATTGAGAAGTCCATTCTCAACAGCTACAAAGATCGGTCCGATAATAGATAAGGTCAGATATCCGGTTACAAATACACTTACAAGTGGTGTAACAAACAGGTCAAACATCGCAGGTACCACTTTGTGGAGTCGTTTCTCAATCTGTGCAAGTACCCATACTGCAATGATAACCGGGATAACGTGTCCCTGATAACCAACCATATCAATAGAATAAAGTCCGAACCATACCTTCTGGGTTGCCTGAACACCTTCCGTAGCAACTGTCCATGCATTCTGCAGGTTCGGATGGATCATGATCATACCGATAACCGCACCCAGATACGGATTGGCACCAAACACTTTTGCACCGCTGTATGCGATCAGGATCGGCAGGAATGTATATGCCGTATTACTGAAAAGCTGTGCAAATGTATAAATAGAACCGCTGGTATCAATATTCAGAAATCCATTGTTTACCATGAAGTTCAGTGCTTCCATGATTCCCATAAGGAAACCGCTGGCAACAATAGCAGGAATGATCGGTACAAAAATATCTCCAAGAGTTTTGATCAGTCTCTGCGCCGGATTCGCTCTGGAAGCAGCAACCTTTTTCAGATCCTCCTTACTGCTTTCAGAAACACCTGCAATCTGGATAAATTCATCATATACCTTGTTCACGACACCTGTTCCCAGAATAATCTGCATCTGACCCTGTGCAAAGAATACACCTTTCACACCCTCAATATTCTCAACATATTCCTTATCTGCCTTTGCATTATCTGCGATAACCAGGCGAAGACGTGTGGCACAATGAGCTGCGGAAATAATGTTCTCTTTTTTACCGATATGGTCATATATTTCCTGGGCTGTCTTTCTGTAATCCATAATATCCTCCTTCTTTTTATTATGTAATCGTTCCCATATTTATTTGCACTTTGATTTTCGTGTATATTTAACTTTTATACGGTTAATATATATTTGTATGTGCTTTTTATATGGAATCGTTCTCATATGTTGTTTTCATTATATTCGTCACATTTTCATTTGTAAAGATGTAACTTATCACAAATATTTTGTCACATTTTTATACATAATATACAAGAGCCTTTCCTGTACAGCAATCCTGCCCGGAATTTTTTTAACACATATTCTTCCTGATACAGGCAAGTCCCCACACACTGCTTATTGCTTTTCGCAATTGAAGCAGGGGACTTACTTGATT
>CAVCYJ010000118.1:0-8932 GCA_963605995.1 Holdemanella biformis
GTGCAGATGGTGTCTTATAGCTGTAAGCCTCTTCCTTCATATAATACCTCCTCGTACAGCGAATATTAAGTAACTGCCATATTGACTTGTCTTAATTTTCGCTGTACTTATTTCTTGATATTTTCACTATAACAGACACCCTGTGTGGAATCTAATTCATAATCACTATCTTCATATTCCTGTTTTGCATATATCGCGTTTCTTTTTTATATCACATGAAATATGAAAAGGCCCTCTGACCTCGTATTGGAAGTCAAAGGGCTTGATATTCTCTGTTTCTATCTTATTTTTTTGATGTTGTGTCTGTTGAAGTTGTAGATGTTGATGTTTTGGATGTATCAGTTGTTGTGCTCTTGCTGTCAGATGTCTTATCTGTATCTTCCTTCGAAGAATCTTCTTTCTCTTTGAATTCAGCGGTTGTCAGCACTTTTACCTCTGTTACTTTCTCATCTTTCACTGTTACTTTAACAATATCGCCAACCTTTAAATCTGTCAGTTTAATTGATTCTGTATTTTCTGAACCCGAGGAAGTTGTCTCTGTTTTATCTGAAGATTTATCGGATGTGCTGTCAGATTTTTTGCTGTCAGTCTTGTCTGTTTTTGTATCTTCATCGCTCTTCGCATCAGATTTTTTCTCTGCTTCACGAAGGAAGACGGTATCATCTTCAGCTGTAACTGTCTCTGTCTTTCCGTCTGCTGTCAGTGTCAGCTTTTCATCGGAGGCTGATGTTGACGATGTGCTTTCTTCGTCTGTTGCAGTTTCAAGCTCGATCTCGCTATCATCGATCTTTTTGATTTTTCCATAGGTTTCTGTTTCTTCTTTTTTATCTGTATCATCTTTGGAAGTTTTGTCAGTATCCTTGGAATCTGTAGTCTGTGTTGTTGCTGTTTTTGTAGTTGATGTTTTTGCAGATGTTGTAGTTGTTGCTGCCATAGCTGAACCTGCCATGGATATAGTTAAGGTAGCTCCAAGCATTAATGCGATAAGTTTGTTTCTTCTCTTCATTGTCGTTCAATCCTTTCAATCATTATCTAATTCAAAAGCTTTGTTCCTTTTGATAACTTTATAATAATCTCGGAATCTTACCACATTCTAAACTGTTTCTTAATGAATCTGAAATATCGCCCGTTCCCGCCGTATTATTTTTACCGTCCACTACGCCTGCGTTTTTATCTGTGCGATCGGATCTGCTGGCAAGTGATTGATACAGTTATTTACGAAACGCTGTACCGGGAAACTGTATTTCTATGGCAAATCTTTCTTTCTCCTGTGTGACGCTACATCTGCCATTCATTTTCTTCATCATATTTCTGATACTCTGCAGACCCACGCCATTGCTGTCTTTTTTATCTTCCTGCTGCTTCACCATATTTTCAAACCGGAACCCGACTGTCTGATCTGTACTTACAGAAGATATGACTACTTTACCTGCCGGATCTGCATATTTAATGATATTTGAGGAAATATTGTCCAGAATCCTTACCACATACTCTGTATAAACTCTGACATTTTTTTCCGGCCATTCTCCCCGGAACTCTGTCTCAAACCCATTCTGCTCCAGATAACTGCAGGTTTCTGAGATCAGATCAAAAAAGACCACTTCACAGCTCTCAGGTGCTTCCAGTTCAATCGTCTTTTCGCCCGAGACAAGCGCATATTCAAACAGGTGATCTGCCAGCTGTTTCATTCGCTTTGCTTTTCCTTCTATTTTATTCAGGTATTCCATGAGCTGTTTTTCGTCCCTGTAGCTTCCTTTTTTCAGGATTTCCGTATAAAGCATCACCGAAGTGACCGGAGTTCGCAAATCATGAGACATCTCCGTAATGATCCTGCTGTTTTCGTTTACCATCTCTGCTTCCTGCTCGATCATTCTCCGGAAAGAAATCCGCATATTGTCAAGTCCGGCAGCCAGAACAGTCAGTTCATCCCTGCCCTTTACTGTTATCTCATAATCCAGGCTTCCACCTTCCAGTATTGCGATTTCCTCACTTAATTTTGAAATATATTTCATTTTCTGTCTGATACCAACCAGAGTCACGAACACGAAAATCAGAAAAGAAGCGACCATCTGTGCAACAAAAGCAAAATTATATAATTGATACTCATACAGACCAATCATTCCCACACTGGCTGTTCCATCCGAAAATTCCACATCATAATAGGTTTCCCAGTCATATAACTCTGATTCAATATCTTCCTCCCATAAATCCTTATCCGGATAGTCGGAATCAAATATTTTTTTATCATTCATATAGACACGGAGAATGATAATATTCTGTTTTTTTACCCATTTTTTCAGCGCAGCAGTATCCTTGCTGCTGATATTATTTTCTTTTATATATTGCTGCAGTTTATTCAGATAGATCTCATTCTTTCTCTCTTCATAGTCAGAGGTCTCATAATAATTTTCTATTACATGGTTGCAGATGTGTCTGGCGAATGAAAAAAACACAGCTGCTATAATGCCGGAAAGAATAAGAAGTCTCAGAAGCTGAAAATATATAGAGTCTTTTTTACTCATTAACAGCATCGAATTTATACCCCTTTCCCCACACTGTTTTGATATATTTCGGATTTTTTGGATCTTCTTCTATATTTACTCTCAGCTTGCGGATATGTACCATGATCGTTCCGTTGCAGGAATAAAAGTATGGTTCCTCCCAGATAGTTTCGTACAGATTTTCTGCCGAATATATCCGTCCCGGATGCTGCATCATCAGCAGCAATATCCTGTATTCAATATTCGACATTTCCCTTTTTTCCCCATTCACCCAGACCTCATTGTAAACCTTATGGACCTTCAGTTTCCCTGTCTGCAGATATTCATCCTTTTCATCTTCTGCAGGATTGTTTCTTCCTTTATATACCGTGTATCTGCGCAGCAGTGCTTTCACTCTGCCAAGTAATTCCGCATACGAAAACGGCTTTGTAAGATAGTCATCTCCACCCGCCATAAGTCCGATCAGCTTGTCTGACTCCTGTGCCTTTGCCGTGAGAAAAAGTACCGGGACATTGGAAGTCTTGCGGATTTCTTCGCAGGTACGAAGACCTGATATCCCCGGCATCATAACATCCAGAATGACCAGATCTGTCTCCTCATCCAGAAGTGCCAGACCGTCCCTTCCGTTTGCCGCTTCTTTTACATTATAATTCTCACTCTCGAGAAGGATCCTGACTCCCTCCCTGATATCAGCATCATCCTCAACCAACAGTATATTTTCTTTTGACATAGTCCTTTCCTCCTGATATTTAATGTACTCACAAAAGCAAGTGCAGGAAAGACTCCGAGAGTACATTTACTTTATATTCCAAAAATTCCAGGCAAACAGGATCGTACCCTGTATTGCCTGGTTTCTTAACCTCACTGCATCTTTTTCAGACACTCTTTTGCTTCCTTTTGATACTTTTTATTCAAAACATTCCAGGAATCATATTTCTTCTCTCCTCTGTGATCAGGCAGATCATAACCTGCATTCAGATATTTTCCAAGATATGCCGTTACTTTCCGTGCGCCCCTGAGATTCAGATGATCACCTTTATCAAGGCTGTCCGTCTGCCAGTTAATCCCTGTTTCCTGTAATTTCAGGTTCATATCCAGATATCTGACATTATGTACCTTTGCATAGTTTTCTAATCCATTGTGTCTCGCATAATTGTAATTTAACGGTGACGGTGTACTGAACAGAAGTATCTCTGTATTGTGCTGTTCACATAACTTTAATATCTTATCCATATATACTTTGGTAATCTCCGGAAGCTCCTTCACCTTATCTGATTTTATCATGTAATCCCCTTTTTGATAAGGTGCTATATTACACCGGAAAGAAAAACCCTTGTACTGATGCTCTGTATACTGTTTTCCGATGATATACGACTTCCAGACATCATGGCCTCTCAGCAGTGAACAGCTGTTATTTCCCAGTTCCTCCAGTGAATTTTTTACAGCACTGAACCCATTCTGTTCTCGGAAAAGAACGTGAGTTTCCAGGACAATCAGCTTTGGTGACTGTGTCCTGAACACATTCTTCAGCATATCATACATTTCCTGGATCTTCTGTCCCGACTGTCCGCAGACAAAAGAAGTGATTCCGTAATTCTCCCAGAGTTCCATCGGTGAAACCGATGTATAGCTGAGACTGTCACCGACTACAACCATGTCAATACTTTTAGCCGGTTCTCTGGAAATCTGATATGAACTTTTATTCCTGGGCTGTACAAAATTTTCATTCTTCTGCAGTACTGCCTCTGTATTATATGACATTCCAATAAGCCCAGCAAATAATATAACAAAAAATAATATGTTCTTAAAAACCCGCATAAATCATATCCACCTGTTGATATCCAATCCCATATGCTCCAAAAATGATCACCGCAAAAATCAGGCTGTAATATAAAGCCCAGCGAAGCGGAAGCTTCAGTTTCTGTATTTCCATTTCTCCTGCAAGCTTTTTTTCCTTTATCACTTCCACAATTGCAACAACCAGGCATCCTGCCAGTATCGCATAATAATCCGCACGATCCAGCCCGACCGAAACAAGAGTTCCGTCACTCAGCCTTTCCAGTCCGATTCCTTTGAAAATACTGGTAAACATCCGGATCCCCGTTTTCAGACCATCTGCTCGAAAAAACATCTCCCCGGTAAAAATGATCACCCAGGTTTTCATCATCTGCAAAAGTTTGTACCATCCAGTCTGCGGATCTATATGAAGCAGCTTTAATATTCTTTCTCTCACAGGCTCCACTGCAATTCCCACCAGCAAGAGAACGAAATAGTACATTCCATAAAAAATATAATTCCATTTTGGTCCATGCCAGAGTCCATTACACAGCCATACCGGAAAAAGTGCAATTGCTGAGATTCCCAGTCTCGTCATATATTTACTCAGATGTTCTTTGCCAAATTTGTTCCATTTTTTTGCCAGTGCTGACATGGACACCGGATAAAACACGTAGGTTTTAAACCATACTCCCAATGTAATATGCCATCTTCGCCAGAATTCTGCTGCATTTCTGGCAAAAAACGGCTGACGGAAGTTCTCAGGAAGTACCACTCCAAACAGTCTTCCGCTTCCGATAATGATGTCCATACAACCGGAAAACTCCATATAAAGCTGCACCGTATAGGCAATCGCACCAATGATAATCATGATTCCGTAATACTGACTGCTGTTTCCGAAAATCTCACTTACCAGAACATTCAGACGGTCTGCAACGATCATCTTTTTGAACAGTCCCCATATGATACGGATACTTCCTGCAGACAGATTTTTCCCTTTTATATCATTTCCGTTCCACAGATTTTCTGCTGTCTGATCATACATACTGATCGGACCTTCCATGATCTGTGGAAAAAAGCTGAGAAAAAGAGCTGTCTTTCCGGGATGCCAGCACACTTCTGACTTTCCCCAGTAAACGTCCGCCATATATCCAATCGCCTGCAGCGTATAGTAGGAAATCCCTACAGGAGCCACCAGGCTCTTGCTTTCCAGTGAAAAAGGAATCCCTGTTGTCCTGAACAGCCCGTTAAGATTCAAAGCAAAAAAATTGTAATATTTCAGATACGCAAGAATCAGAAGCAGACAAAGGATCCCGCCTGTCAGAATCACTTTTTCTCTTTTTTTATACAGCTTTTTGATTTCTGTACGTTCCTGCCTCTCCATTCCTGCGGTGGCTTCTTTGCACTTCATCTGCATCCAGGCAATCCAGACTCCCGTGCAATGAGTAAGCAACGTTGTCCCTATCAGATAGAGTAACAGCTTCTTGCTGATAAGCCAGAAAAATATATAATCAAACACCAGAAGTGTGAACCATCTGTACTTCTTTGGAGTAAGCTGATACACAAGGAGCGAAATCGGAAGAAACAAAAACAGATATACCGATGTATGATATGCCATCCTAATTTTTCTCCCGCTTCTCTGTCATTTTCCATATAATATTAGTCAGTATCTTCATCCTTTTTCCTCCGTCTTCTTGTGTTTTCCTATACTTTATCCTACACTCCTTAATCATTCATAAAGTAAATCTTAAGAAATCTTAAAAAAGCCATATGTATCTGACAGGCACAAATCTGTTTCCTGTTCAGTCATATGGCTTTTTTTCATTTTCTGTTTTTTATTTTCCGGACGCACCTTCACCGCTGCATGTCAGAAACTTATAAATTTCCGCAATCGGAACCTGCTTCTCCCTGCTTATCTTCGCAGCACTTTCATATTCCGGATAGAACTGCTCTTTTCCATTTAATATGCACACCTTCACCTGTGCTTCTCCCCACGGGGTCTGCACAATGCGCTGCTCTCTCGGTAAGATCGTGCGTTCCATTCTGCTATACCGGATACCGATCGTAGTGGTTTCTTCAAAAATAATATTCTGAAGTTCTCTCATCTCTTCTTCCTTACAGATTACGGTCAGAACCCATGCCGGTCTGTTCTTTTTCATAAAAACCGGCACATAATGTACATCCCTTGCTCCAGCTTTCATCAGACGCTCCATCACAAATCCCAGAACCTCTCCGCTGCAGTCATCGATATTTGTCTCCATCTTGATGATGGTATCTCCTGTTTCCGGGCTTTCGCTTTGCAGACCATTTTTTTCCCGATTTTTAACTTCGTCCATTCTGGACTTCGTCTTATCGCATTCACTGTCCTGCTCTTCACTTTCAGAAATGATCATTGCCCTTAAAATTCCCGGACATTCGTACCGGCGCTTGCCTGCACCGATTCCTGTCTTCTGGATTTCAAATTTCTCCGGAAGCCTGTCTTCCGTTTTCACTGCTGCTACGATCGCCGCACCTGTAGGTGTTACAAGCTCGCCTTCCACTTCTGTTATTTTCAGACGTAAATGGTTCGCACTTACTACATTCGCAACTGCCGGAACAGGAACTGGCAGGATTCCATGTTGGCAGCGGACAGTTCCGCGTCCCTCACAGAGTACAGGAACAATTACGTCCGTAATATCCAGATTATCCAGGCAGACTGCCACAGACACAATATCTACAATAGAATCCACTGCCCCGACTTCATGAAAATGCACCTGATCTGCCGGCACATTGTGGGCTTTACTCTCCGCTTCTGCAAGGATTCCGAAGATTCTTAATGCTATTCTCTTTGCATTCTCCGTCATTGCACCGTGTTCAATGATATGGGTAATCTCTTTCATGCCACGATGCTCATGATGGTGATGCTCATGATGGTGATGACCATGATAATTCTCACCAGCTGTATGAGTATGTCCGTGCAGATATTCCATATCATGGTCATGATTCTCATGTTCCTTATCCAGTACAACATCGAAATCACAGGCATCAATCCCTGATTTTACCACTCTGCTGACTTTAGTCTGAAATCCTGACACCGGAAGACTTTCCAGTACATTCTCCAGGACCGTCTGATCAGCACCCAGGTCAAGAAGTGCCGCCACTGTCATATCACCGCTGATTCCGGAATAGCACTCCAGATATAATGTTTTTCCCATAGTTTTAATATCCTTTCCCGTCCGTACCCTCTGCCAGACGATTAATCTGTGTTGCCAGATAGCCGGCACCGTAGCCATTATCAATATTTACTACTGCAATTCCATTTGCACAGGAATTGATCATAGTAAGCAATGCAGAAAGTCCATGCATACTTGCCCCATATCCGACCGACGTCGGCACTGCGATCACCGGTCTGCTCACCAGACCGCCCATCACACTGGCAAGAGCCCCTTCCATTCCCGCAACTGCAACTACACAGTTCGCACTCTGGATTGTTTCCAGCCTGGAAAATAAACGATGCATCCCACTGACTCCCACATCATAAATACGTTCCACATTTGTGCCAAAATACTCTGCCGTCTGTGCTGCTTCCTCGGCAACCGGGATATCAGCAGTTCCCGCAGAGCATACCGCGATTTTTCCAATACGCTTCTTATCTTTTTTCTCAATCTTTAAAATATGGGAAATCGGATCATATTCCGTTTCCGGAAATTTATCCTTTACCATTTCATACTGATGCTGTGATGCCCTCGTTCCAAAAGCTTCTCCATCTTCCCTGTACAATCTCTCAAAAATATTCAGAAGATGCTGATCCGCCTTATTGCTGCAGTAGATCACCTCTGCAAACCCGGTTCTTGCCCTGCGGCTCGTATCCAGCTTCGCATATCCCATTTCTTCATAGCTTTCTTTCTTAAGGATCCGCTCTGCCTCTTTCACAGATACCGAACCGCTTTTTACACCTTCAAGAATCTCCTGTACTGTCATGAATTCCTCCTTATCAAGCGGATAAAACCATCCGCATTCGGTTAAAACACCACCTGTATCAGAAACATATAAGCAGCAGTTCCCGCTATAATACTAAGCAGTGTATTTCTTTTCCATAAATGCAGCAGAACAACCAGTACACACGCAATAAGCTCCGGCAGTCCATGAGGTGCCGTGACCAGGCTCACATTCTTCAGACAGTAAACCACCAGCATTCCCATGATCGCATAAGGCAGCACTTCTGCCAGGTAATCAATCACCGCCGGTCTGTTCTTATCTCCACCAAAGACAGCAAATGGAAGGAACCGGATCAGCATTGTTACAACAGATGCTACAGCAATAACACCCACCGCATGAATATCAGACACGCTCCACATCTCCTTTCTCTCTCACATACCCTGCACTTTCTTCAGATATCTGCAAATTTTCTTTCACAGCCTTACCAGTCATCTCATCTGAACCTTTCCTGAATTTCTTCATCAGCAGCAGAATCACCGTAATACTGACCATTGCCGGAATAACAAAATTACCTGCGCCAAAAATCAGCAGACACACTACCGATGCCGCAATGCCGGTAACCGCACCTGCATGATCCTCTGTACTCTTCCATTGCTCCACAAATACCACCAGAAACAGTGCGGTCATAGAAAAATCAATTCCGGCTGAATTGAAATCCAGCACACTTCCAAGCACAG
>CAVCYJ010000119.1:0-8855 GCA_963605995.1 Holdemanella biformis
CAGGTGAATACCGTCCAATTCTCAGGACTTTTTTATTGATTTTTCGACTAAGTCGTATTATACTTGTTCACACGTTGATATACCAACGTTAATTTTCTATATCAGATATTACATTTTTATATACCACAAGGAGCCGACTGAATTATGATTCTGGATTACTATCGTATTTTTTATTATGTAGCTCAGTATAAGAGCTTTTCTAAGGCAGCCGACGTTATGGGAAATAATCAGCCCAACATCACACGCTGTATGAACATTCTGGAAAACGAACTTGGCTGCAAGCTCTTCATCCGTTCAAACCGCGGAGTCCAGCTGACCCTTGAGGGAGAACGGCTCTATGAACATGTCTCCATCGCGATCGAACAGCTTGTGTCCGGTGAAAATGAACTCCTCCGGGATAAAGGTCTTGAGAGCGGACTGATCAATATCGGTGCCAGTGAGATCGCACTGCGCCTGTTTCTGCTCAATGAACTGGAAGTTTTTCATCACCGTTATCCCCGTGTGAAGCTGCGTATTTCCAACCATTCCACACCACAGGCAGTCCAGGCACTGGAAAACGGCCTGGTAGATTTCGCTGTGGTCACTACACCTGTAGCCCTGAAAAAGCCTCTTCAGCGTGTTCCGCTTTATTCTTTCCGTGAAATCCTCATCGGCGGACCGGAATATGCCGAGGTTGCTTCCACCAGACACAGTCTGCAGGATCTCCAGGACATCCCTCTGATCGGGATTGCCCCAGGCACCAGCACCAGAGAACTGTATACTCAGTATTTCATGCGTCACAATCTGCCGTTTTCACCGGACATGGAAGTCGCAACTACTGACCAGATTTTCCCTATGGTGCAGCACAACCTGGGAATCGGCTTCTTTCCGGAAGAACTTGCAGCAGAACATATCGCCGTCGGCAAAGTAGTACAGATTCCGATTGAAGAGCCACTTCCAGAACGCAAAATCTGCCTGATCCGCAATGTAAAAAGGCCGCAGAGTATTGCGGCTCACAGCCTTGAGGAATATCTCACCGCACATCGCGAAACGGAATGATACATACCAACAGGGATTACTCTGGCAGTAACCGTATTTTGGTCATGAGTAATCCCTGTTATTGTCTGCATCAGCAATCTGACACGTTCTGTTATTTATTTATCCCTTTCATCGAGAGACTGATACGTTTCTTCTTCATATCAACTCCGATCACCCGTACATCTACGATATCTCCTACGCTTACTGCTTCCAGAGGATGTTTGATAAATCTCTCTGTCATCTCGGAGATATGTACCAGACCGTCCTGATGTACTCCGATATCTACGAATGCACCAAAGTCTATAACATTGCGGACAGTTCCTTTCAGAACCATTCCCTCTTTTAAGTCTTTCATTTCGAGAACATCAGAGCGAAGAATCGGTTTCGGCATATCATCACGCGGATCACGCGCCGGTTTTTCAAGCTCTTTTACGATATCGCGAAGTGTGATCTCACCGATTCCAAGTTCCTCAGCCATCTTCTTATAGTCTTTTATCTGCAGAGAAAGTCCAAGCAGGTTTCCGGCTGCAACATCTTTTGGCTTATATCCAAGTTTTGCAAGGAGTGCTGTTGCTGCCTCATAAGTCTCAGGATGTACACTTGTCGCATCCAGCGGATTCTTTCCACCGGAGATACGCATGAAACCGGCACACTGCTCGAACGCTTTCGGCCCTAATTTTGCTACCTTGAGAAGTTCTTTTCTGTCTGTGAACTGACCGTTCTCTTCTCTGTAAGCCACGATATTCTTAGCGATTGCCTTGCTGATACCTGAAATATATTCTAACAGAGATGCAGATGCTGTATTTAAATCCACACCAACTTTATTTACACTGTCTTCTACCACACCGCTTAATGCCTCGTCCAGCTTCTTCTGGTTCATGTCATGCTGATACTGACCCACACCAATGGATTTCGGATCGATCTTGACCAGCTCTGCAAGCGGATCCTGCACACGTCTTGCGATAGACGCCGCACTTCTCTGTCCTACGTCAAAGTTCGGGAACTCTTCCGTCGCCAGTTTACTTGCAGAATAAACAGATGCACCCGCTTCATTTGTGATCAGATACTGTACTTTCTTCTCCGGGATTTCTTTGAGCATATCTACGATAACCTGCTCAGATTCACGGCATGCAGTACCATTTCCTACAGAGATCAGGGATACACCGTATTTCTCGATCATTGCTTCTACAGTATCCTTTGCAGCACGGATCTTCTTCTCTGTAGTCGGTGCCGTCGGATAGACAACTGTGGTATCCAGTACTTTACCTGTAGCATCTACAACTGCCAGCTTACATCCTGTACGGAATGCAGGGTCCCATCCAAGTACGACTTTACCCGCGATTGGAGGCTGCATAAGAAGCTGCTCCAAGTTCTTGCCAAATACACGGATCGCTCCGTCTTCTGCTTTGTCAGTAAGGTCGCTGCGGATTTCTCTCTCGATAGCCGGTCCGATGAGACGTTTGTAGCTGTCTTCTATCACTTCTTTCAGGATCGGAGTTGTATTCGGATTGTCTTTTTTGATGACTCTCTTATTTAAATAGCGAAGGATGTCTTCCTCCGGTGCATTTACTTTTACAGTAATAAACTTCTCTTTTTCACCGCGGTTTAATGCGAGAACACGGTGTCCTGCCAGTTTTTTGATTGGTTCTTCAAACTCATAGTACATTTCGTATACAGACTGTGTCTCTGCATTCTTTGCGGTAGAAGAAATGCTTCCATTCTTTGTTGTCAGGTTACGGATATAGATACGATAGTCCGCCTCATCTGAAATACGTTCCGCGATGATGTCCTTTGCTCCGTTTAATGCTTCTGTGACGTTCTTAACGCCCTTTTCTTCGGAAACATATGCTTTGGCTTCCTCTTCTACCGACTTGTCTGTCATCTGCAGAAGGATAATGTCTGCCAGAGGTTCCAGACCTTTTTCTTTGGCGATCGTCGCACGAGTACGGCGTTTCGGGCGGTATGGTCTGTATAGATCATCTACTACTACCAGAGTCTGTGCATCCAGGATCTGCTTCTTCAGTTCTTCTGTCAGCTTGCCCTGATCTTCGATACTCTTTAATACCTGATTCTTCTTATCTTCCAGATTTCTTAAATAAGTCAGTCTCTCAAAAAGAGCTCGAAGCTGCTCATCATTGAGGGAACCTGTTGCTTCTTTTCTGTATCGGGAAATGAATGGGATGGTGTTGCCTTCATCAATTAATTTGACTGCAGCTTCTACCTGCCATTTTTCCACCTTTAATTCCTGTGTGATTACCTGAATAATATCCATTATTTCTTATCTCCTCTTGCTGCTTGTTCAGAATCCGGATCCAGATTCTGCGAAAAACACTCTTGTGATAGGTTATCAATCCGGCGTTCATTTGTCAAGTGCCTGATTTTCCACCGGATTTTAGCTGAAGGATTCAGTATTGATAATCTTTTTTACATTACAAAAGACCTTTTCGTGATAATCTATAGCAAAAGGTCTTTCGTTTATATCTTTTATATTTTTATTTCAGACAGATAATTATCTGATCTGGTTGAAGTATTCATCCCAGGGTTTCGGCTCATTGTCTTCTTCCTGAGCTGTTGACGCATTTTGCTGCGCTTCGCCTTCAGAATCCGGCTGCCTCTCCTGTACTTCCTTATTATCCACAGTGTTCTGCTGTTCCCTGTTCTCACAAGTATCTGTCACCGGTTCTCCCGGTACATGCCAGAACTGCTGTTCCTGCGGATTTTCCTCCTGCTGTCCACCGAACATCGGGTTTACATAATCCTGTGCCGCACGTTTCTCTTCTTCCTTCTGCTGTGCGATTTCTCCAATCAGATCACGGTAGAACATAGTTTCTGTCATCTGCATATACGGAAGTATCCACAGCAGCGCAATATAAAAAGTAAAAACAGAAAGAAGCATCAGCGGTACAAAACTCAGCTTCAGCATCAGGTACCTTCCGAAATTCCCATGCATCAGTTCAATACTCTCTCTGAGCGCATCCGTTCCCTTAATCTCCGGCTTGTCTGCCAGAATAAAATATGTCATTTCCAGCGGGATGATCAGGATCTGAAAAACGGCCATACCGATAAGCACCAGCAGCGCTGACGTATAAAGCCACATAAGCTGAGATTCCAGGCTATTCCCGATTTCAGCAGTATTTCCATAGATCATAACCGGAAGCATGGTAAGGAAATTCAGTACCGCCATAAAGAAAGTTGCAACGATCACCCGGTCAGGATGATTTTTATAAAAATAAATCAGATCATTCAGAGAATATGCTCTTCCCCTGGCAATGTTCAGACACATATAACCCCAGCCTGCTGAGATCACATTGATCAGCAGAGTTAAAATAAATGTGAATACATATCCCAGCATTATATCAAGGATCTCTGTTCCCGGAAACAGCCAGGATGAAACTTCTCCGCTGATCAGCGACAGCACCTGTACAGCAACAAATGCCAGGATAATTGTCCCATATTTTCCGGACATTGCCTCTTTTGCATATTTCTTCAATTCGCGTCTAGTTGTCATGAATTTCTCCTATATCAGTCTGCCAGATTGAATGCATCATGTACTGCATTCATTGCACGTACACCATCTTTCTCGTTGATCAGAACGGTTACGCGGATCTCGGATGTGGAGATCATGTTAATGTTTACACCCTCATTGTAAAGACTCTCAAACATCTTTGCAGCAACACCCGGATTGCTCATCATTCCCGCACCTACGATGGAAAGCTTGGCAATATTTCTCTCCGAATGAAGCTCTGCATATCCAAGTCTTGCCTGATTTGCTTCCAGAGTTGCAACTGCATCATCCAGATCGTTACCATCCACAGTAAAGGAAATATCCTTCTTTCCTGCACGCCCGATAGACTGCAGGATAACATCTACGTTAATATTCTTTCTTGCAAGTGTATCAAATAATCTAAAAGCCACACCCGGCTCATCCTTTAATCCGATTACCGCGATCCTCACTGCATCTGTATCCAGAGCAACACCGCTGATCAACATTCTCTCCACTGTAACTTCCTCCTTTACCACGGTTCCTTCGCTGTTATTTAAACTTGAACGCACCACAAGCGGCACACCATATTTCTTTGCCATCTCTACAGAACGGTTGTGAAGTACACCTGCGCCCAGGGTTGCCAGATCCAGCATCTCATCATAAGTGATCTCTTTCAGCTTTCTCGCATTCGGAACCTTACGCGGATCTGCTGTGTAAACACCGTCTACATCTGTGTAGATCTCACATGCATCTGCATGAAGAGCTGCTGCCAGAGCCACTGCTGTTGTATCAGAACCACCTCTTCCCAGAGTTGTATAATCATCATATTTATCTACTCCCTGGAATCCGGTAACCACTACAATCTTCCTGTTTTCCAGTTCTCTCCTGATACGTTCCGTATCGATCCTTTTTAATCGGGCATTTCCATGTGCGCTTGTAGTATGCATGGAAACCTGAAATGCATTCAGAGAAATCGCCGGTACCCCCAGCTCATCCATTGCCATAGCCATCAGTGCAACGGACATCTGTTCACCGATCGTAAAGAGCATATCCATCTCTCTTTTCGGTGGTTTCTCATTGATATCCCTCGCCATGGTTATCAGTTCGTCTGTGTATTTTCCCATTGCAGACAGAACCACAACCACATCATTTCCCTTTCTGTACTCCTCGATACAGCGTTTCGCAACATTGAAGATGCGTTCCTTGTTTGCAACCGATGTACCGCCAAATTTCTTGACAATTAACATTGCTCTTTGCTTCCTCCATAATAAAGTTTACAGGAAAGAAAAGATGCCATATCTTCCCTTTCCTGTCTCGCCTGGCATAGCTATACGTAACTGTTCACAGTTACCGCTATACAATATTCGATAATGTATATGATACACGAAATCCGTCGATTTATCAATCTTTTACACGGATTTTTGCAAGTACCCTGCTCTCAATCTGTGCCAGTTTCTCTTTAAATTCACCCTGTGTCATCTCAGCAGTGATAAATGCGCATTCCTCCGGAAGCTGTTCAAGGCTGATCACTTCAATCCCGCCAAATACTTTCTTTGCCTCCTCTGCAGCCTCTTTTTTAATTCTCACGAAAAATCTTCCGGTCACCTCATCCAGCGGTTTCAGAACTGCCGGAGTGCTGTTCCAGTTTGTCGGAATATTGGTATGGAGAGCTCTGGCTGCATCCACAATATCTCCCACCACCGCACTTGCTGTCGGCAGTTTGCCTGCGCCGCTTCCATAGAACATAGCATCTCCCAGCATATTTCCATGTACAAAAACCGCATTAAATACATCATTGACACTGAAAAGAGGACTGTCCTTTCCGATCAGGAACGGTGCAACCATCGCATAGCAGGTTCCGTCTGCCTCTCTGCGGCTTGTTCCCAGAAGCTTGATAGTCCTGCCAAGCTTTGCGGCATATTCCATGTCTTCCGGTGTGATCTTTGTGATTCCCTCTGTATAGATATCTTCGAAATCAAAATATCTCTCATAGGCAAGGGAGGACAGAATTGCGATCTTGCGGCAGGCATCATATCCTTCTACATCTGCAGTCGGATCTGCTTCTGCATATCCTTTCTGCTGGGCTTCCTTTAATACCGTATCGAACTCACATCCTTCTGTGCTCATCTTATAAAGCATATAGTTGGTTGTTCCGTTGAGAATACCTGTCACCTCATCAATTTCATCTCCCGTAAGAGAAGAATTGATCACGCGGATGATCGGGATCCCGCCGCCGCAGCTTGCTTCGAACAAGAAATTGATGCTCTTTTCCTTAGCAATATCCATGAGTTCACGGCCATGCTTGGCAACCAGTGCCTTATTGGATGTGCATACGTTTTTTCCGGCAAGAAGTGCTTTCTTTACAAATGTAAATGCCGGTTCTACTCCGCCCATTACTTCTACTACAATATCTACTTCCGGATCATTTACGATCTGCTCATAATCATGAACCAGAACCTGCTCTACAGGCTGTCCCGGAAACTCACGAAGATCCAGAACATATTTTACATTGAGTTCCTGTCCGGCACGTCTTGCAATACTCTCTCTGTTTGTGTTTAATACTTCAAATACACCGCTTCCTACTGTGCCGTATCCTAAAATTGCTACATTGATCATTTTTCTTTTACTCCCTGCCTAAAATTTTCAGATAGTGAATTCCTTCACTCTGTTCAATCGTCTCCACCATGCCTTCCGCATCTCCCTCACCCGGAAGAATATCCACACTCAAAGTAAGTGTGGCAACTCCGTTGATCGGAATACTCTGATGAATGGTAAGAATATTTCCGTGAAACCGTGCGATCGTCTGCAAGACAACCGACAAAAGCCCCGGTTCATCATCCATCTGGATAATAAAGGTGATAGTCTTTCCTCTGGTTTCTTCATGAAATGGAAAAATATCATCTTTGTATTTGTAGAAAGAACTCCGGCTGATCCCTGTCCGTTCTGCCGCATCCTGAACTGTGTCCACCTTCCCGGAATCCAGAAGCTTCTTTGCTTCTACAACCTTCAAAAGCACTTCCGGAACTGCCCGCTCCCTTACTACAAAATATTTCTTCTTTTCTGATACTGATTTCTGCATTTCTCTACCTGTCCGTTTCTTAAAGACATTTGTATTTACACACTGGATATCTTAACACAACAGACAAAAATACGCAAGAAATTTTATCTGACGCGAAAAAGGCCGTCATAAATCCTGACAGCCTTTTATACTCTTTTTTATTTTTTCAGCGCGATCCATTTCAGATATGCATTGATAAAGATGTCAATTCCTCCATCCATCACCGCATCCACATTCCCGGTTTCTTCATTTGTACGATGATCCTTGACCATGGTATATGGCTGCATTACATAGGAACGGATCTGATTACCCCATCCGATATCAGTCACCTCACCACGGATACCGGAAAGCTTCTCCTCCGCTTCCTGCTGCTTGAGGAGATACAGCTTCGCTTTCAGCATCTGCATGGCTTTGTCTTTATTCATATGCTGAGAACGTTCATTCTGGCACTGTACCACGATTCCGGTCGGAAAATGCGTGATACGGATGGCAGATGATGTCTTGTTGATATGCTGGCCGCCGGCACCACTGCTTCGATAAGTATCAATACGGATGTCATCATCATTGATCTCCACATCCAGATCCTTCTTGATATCCGGCATAACATCGCAGGATACGAAAGAAGTCTGACGTTTACCAGCAGCATTGAAAGGAGAGATACGCACCAGACGGTGAACTCCCTTCTCCGATTTCAGATAACCGTAAGCATTTGTTCCGTTTACCTGGAAGGTAACGGATTTGATACCTGCCTCATCACCATCCAGATAATCAAGTACCTCCAGACTGAAGCCCTTCTTGTCTACCCAGCGGCTGTACATACGGTAAAGCATTCCGCACCAGTCACAGGCCTCTGTTCCGCCTGCACCTGCATTCAGCTTGATGATGGCATTCTCACTGTCATATTCTCCTGAAAGAAGTGTCTTGATGCGGATATTGTCAAAATCATTCCTGAATTCATCCAGCATCTCCTGAATCTCCGGAATCAGCTCAGGATCATTTTCTTCATATCCCATCTCGATCATGGTTTCCATATCTTCCATCTGAGTTACCAGATTCTGATAGGTCTCCATATCATCCTTCATATCTTTTAATTCTTTCATTTTCTTCTGAGATACTTCTGCATCATCCCAGAAATCAGGCGCTTCCATCTCACGCTCTAATTCTTCAACCTTCTGCTCTTTGTTAGCGAGGTCAAAGTGAATCCCTCACTTCCACTAATGGTTCTGTATAAGTCGCAAGAATGCTCTTGAACTGGTCTAATTCAACCACAGCTTCACCCACTTTCTTATTTTAAAT
>CAVCYJ010000120.1:0-8812 GCA_963605995.1 Holdemanella biformis
AGGGCTTTTTTATATCATAGGAACATTACGGAGTAATTTCCTATGATATAAAAAAGGGCGCTATTCCGCCCTCGACGGAATATGCGCCCCTTTGCTCACTGTCAATCTTTTTTCTTTATTTAACTGATTATTTTAATGTCGCCTTCACATCTGCAAGTGCTTCATCGAATCTGGAGATTACGTCTTTGATATCCTGTTCGGAGATTACTGCTGTAGGCTCGAAACGGATTGTCTTTGCATTGACCAGAGTTCCTGCTGTCATGACACGTCTTGCAAATAATCCTTTGGATGTTTCATATCCAAGTTCACAGGTATGGAATTCAACTGCAAGCATAAGACCTGTACCACGAACCTCCTGGATGATCTCCGGATATTTAGCTGCCAGTTCTTCAAGTCCTGCCTTTAATACTTCACCTTTTGCCTTGCATACGCCCGGGATATCATTCTCAAGCATATATTTGATAGTAGCGATAGCTGCCGCACAGCATAACGGGTTTCCGCCGAATGTAGGAGAACCAAGTAACCATGGGTTCTCTACGAGCTGATCTACCCACATGGATGGTTTGCAGATGATACCTGTGATAGGAAGGATACCGCCGCCGAATGCTTTACCATATGTCATGATATCCGGTGTAACTCCTTCTGCTTCACATCTCCACATAGTACCTGTACGTCCCATACCTGTCTGGATCTCATCAAAGATCAGTGCTACTCCGTATTCATCACAGATTTCTCTGACTTCCTTCAGATATCCTTTCGGAGGAATGATGACACCGGCTTCACCCTGGATCGGCTCAAGGATTACTGCTGCAACTTTCTCACCAACAGCTGTCAGGTTGCGGATCGCTTTACGCATATCCTCTGCATTTCCGTATTCTACGTGCTGTACCTGCTGTACCATTGGTGTATATGGAACACGGTAAGTGGATTTACCGCCCATGGAAATTGCTCCCATTGATTTACCGTGGAAAGCACCTACTGTAGAAATGTACCAGCGTCCGCCTGTTGCGATACGTGCAAGTTTCAGTGCCATTTCTACTGCCTCTGCACCACCGTTTGTAAAGAAGCAGTACTGCAGATCTCCAGGTGTGATATCTGCCAGTGCTTTTGCCAGATATCCACGGAGCGGATCAAGAAGTTCCTGAGAATGAAGTGCCTGATGATCAAGCTGTGCTTTTACTACATCCAGGATTTCTTTGTTACGATGACCACAGGTATAAATACCAAAACCGCCGAGACAGTCGATAAATTTCTCTCCGTTCAGTCCGTAGCAGTATGCGCCTTCGTCCTGCCATTCCAGAACTGCTCCTCCTTCGGAGTCAGAAGATACGGATTTACGATATTTTAACCAGCCCGGGCTTACATAATGGTCAAAATGATCGAGTGTCTCTGCAACCATTGCTTTCTTTTCTTCTGCCGGGATGTCCTTTGTGTCTGTTTTGATGAGTCCGATCACTCTGTCAAGATCTTTGATTACCTGTTTGCTGTCTGCCATAATTTCCTCCTCACTGCCCGGCATGTCTGCACCGGACCTGGCTATAAAAAAGGCGCATCTGAATAAGCTTTCAGATACGCCCTTGTATCATAATGTGGTTTCTTTTGTCTGCCTGTTGATTTGTAGCAGGCATCTTGTTTAACTTGGGCTTATGATACCATTATTTATCTTTACTCTGCAATGGTTAGTTTTTTCTAATTTAGGATTATTTTTAAGTGTATCTACTTGTTTTTAAGTAGTTTAGATGCTAAAATAAGCGTAACTGTTCCGTTATTTTTACAGTTACGCTACTTATAGTCAGATAATACAGGAGACTGCTATGGAAAAAAACAAATTTTTGATGATCAATGACCTTATCTACGAAATATATCTCTGGAAGAAGCCTTCTGATATAGATGCTTCTTTTTTCCAGCGTCTGAAAATGATCGTACCTTTTGAATATGCCAGTCTTTTCCTTTATGACAAGGATGCGGATAATGCCTTTTCGCTTGGTACACCGATCTGTTTCCCTGAATCCTTTCAGGAGGCAGAGCTTCAATATACAAAGTTTGCAGGCGAAGATGATCTGCTGTGGATCCTCCATGGAAAGGAACCGCAGCTGATACGGGAGAGTGCCGTCCTCGATGAAGAACACCGGCTGAACTCTTCGCTCTATCGCAAATGCTATCAAAAATACAATATTTATGACAGTCTGCAGTATACGATTGTTTTTCAGCAGAAGCTTCTGGGTGTCCTGAGTCTTTTCAGGACCCGCCCGCAGGGTACTTATTCTTCTGATGATATGTTCTATCTGCGCGCCATCGCAATGCATCTGAATCCGGTGCTGCACAGACTTGTCTCGACAGAAAGCTCCCAAAAATCCGCTGAGGTTTTCAGCCCGGCACGTTTCTCCGAATATCACCTCACTGCAAAAGAACTCGAAATCCTGGAATGCCTTCTGCGATTTCAGGATAATGATGAAATCGCAGAACAATTAAATATCAGGGAAACAACCTTAAATAAGCATCTGCAGAATCTTTTCCGCAAACTCGAAGTCCGCTCGCGGTGGGAACTTCTGCGCAAATTATATTCCTGAAATTCCCCGCCGGATAGCAGACTGTCAAATAGTTATGCCAGCAATTCTTTTTCGGTTTTGAGGATACCAAGGATCATGGCGTCTCTTGTCTTTTCTTCGTTGGCAAGATCGGATTCCTGATATTCATAGAAACCTTTTCCGGTGGAAATTCCGTTGTTTCCGGATTCCACCAGTTCATCCAGCAGATGATTTTTATCTTTTTCATCAGCCAGATCTGAGTACAGGTATTTCGCTACGGAATTAAACACGGAAAGCCCTCCCAGATCTGCAATCTTAAATGGTCCTGAACAGGTATAGCGCAGTCCGTTTCCGTATTTGATCGTGCGGTCAATATCCTCCGGATCTGCCACGCCCTGTTCTACCAGATAGGTTGCCTCACGAAGCAGCGCAAACTGAAGTCTGTTGGACAGGAAACCTTTTACGTCTTTTTTCAGGAGTACCGGCTCTTTTCCCATCTCTTTGAAGAGAGTATAGAGAGTTTCGCATACTGACTGCTCTGTTTTATCTCCCTTTGTGATCTCTACCAGAGGAATGATATGAGGCGGGTTCAGGAAATGGGTTCCGCAGAATCTCTCCGGGAATTTCACAAATTCACTGAGCTGATTTACCGAGATTGCTGAGGTATTGCTCGCCAGGATCGTGTCTTCGGGTACCAGTCCTGACACTTCCTCATAGAAATTCTTTTTCAGGTCCATGATCTCCGGGATGGCTTCGATGACCAGGTCTGTATCTTCAAAACATTTCTTATCTGTTGTAAACCGGATCTTCTCTTTGATCTCATCTGCTTTCTGTCCTGTCAGACGTCCGTTTTCGACCAGTGTTGCCAGACTCTTCTCAATAACCTTTCCGGCCTTCTCAAAATCTTTCTCCGCTACACTGTAAAGCACTGTTTCAATTCCATACTCCGGAAACATCAGGCTGATTCCTGCCCCCATAAGTCCGCCTCCGGCTACAACTACTTTTTTTATTGTTTTTTTCATAGGTCTACCTCCTGAAGTTTTTTCCCTGCGTGTCAGCGGGATTGTTGTTGCATACAAGATAAACCTTATTTCAGAATGAGAGTCAACCCTGTTTTTTGCAGTATTTTTTTTATGTTTTTGTATATAATCCCGTTTTTATGGCTTTATCGTCCAATATTTTGTACAGGTGCATGACCCGTTTTTCCCTTGACTCTATCCTAAGAACAGATTATATAATTAATATATCTTAACCAAAGGAAGTGATCCCTATGACATTAGAAGAAGAAATCCGGGAACTGATCTGCGTGATGGTAAAAAATCATCCCAAATCAGCCTATTACCGCGAACCGGTGATTGGTTTTGCCAGTGCTTCGGATCCTCTTTATGATCAGTTGGATGAACTGATCGGAAATCCACAGATACACCCAAAAGATATGCTGAAGGGAGCCCAGACTGTAATCGTCCTGTTTCTTCCCTATTCAGAAGTGATCTATAAGGATATCAAGGGAGAGCGAAAAACCTCCAGCGTATGGTCGGATGCTTATATGCATACCAATGAACTGCTGGACAATATCATGCGGCAGGTTCAGAACCTCCTTGAATTAAAAGGTTATCGCAGTGTCACAGAACCACCTACCGAGAATTTTGACCATGTATCAAAGACTGCCCGGTGGGGACATAAATCCAACGCAGTGATCGCAGGGATCGGAACCTTTGGCCTGAACCATCTGCTGATCACCAAAAGAGGTTGTCTTGGCCGAATGAACAGTCTCGTCACAAACGCATATATTCCCCCGACGAAACGGACAGACCATCAGTACTGTCTTTTTTATCAGAATGGAAAGTGCAAGGTATGCACTATGAACTGCCCGTCCGGTGCTATTTCTCCTGACGGGACGATCGATAAGAAAAGATGTGACGCTTATCTTGAAGGAAAAAATATCCACGACTGGCAGCAGGGATGCCCGCAGTGTTCCCTCGGACCATGCGCACTGAAAGGATTTTGACAAGGAGGTTGCTTATGAGTGTTTATACGGAGGCAGAACACGCCATTGCCCTTACAGATACCTTATACTGGATCGACCATCCGCCGATCACACCTGTGCAGCGGTATCTTTTTGGTCGTTACCATTACAGACTGAAAGATTTCAATGCAGCTTTTCACTGGTTTACTCTTGCTCTGTCTGACAATGTAGGACAGGCATGGTTTGATATCGGAGAATGTCTGCGCCTGGATCTGGTCGATTCTGAGATCTCGGCCGGTTTTCTCTCCACCTGTCAGGAAAATTTCGGCTGTAATAATCTTCCTGATGCCAAAATCATCGAGCTTTGTTATAAAAAAGCGTGGGAGTATTACTCCGCCGAAACAAGTGAAGACGCTCAGCTTCCCAAAGGCGAATCTCTATTCCGGCGCGGTTTTCTCCTCCGGTACGGTCTGGGAACAGCCGCAGATGCAGATCGCGCCTATCGCCTGTTCTCTGAAGTGACAGAACTCCATGCATCCCTGAGCCCGGAGGATTTTGATATCTGCTGTGATTATTCAGGAGCCAGCACCTCAGACGGCGGTACTCAGGTTTCTTCTCCTGTCGATGTCTGCAAGCTTCCTGCCGGAGCTGCGTTATTTGAGATGGCATTGTACCACTCCGGCTCCTCCCAGCGCAGCCTGCTGAAGAAAGCCTATGATTTTCATTTCGAGGAGGCCCTTTTTTACGATTACGAACATTGTGGAAAATCTTATGAAGATTATGAATATCAGGATGATATCCGGGAACTCTTCAGCTTTCGTATCGGTCAGTATACACGCATCCATGACGTTAATCCATCTGCCAAAGCACTTGAACGTCTGGCGTGTATGTATGAGAACGGCTATCCCGGCGATGACGAAGAACGCAGGAAGGCTTTTGCCATGAAAGCAGCTCCTTTGCGAAAGAAAATCGAGGTGCTTAAAATTGCCTGAAAACAGACTGTATTCCATCGGTGAAACCTCAAAAATCACCGGTGTTTCCATTCAGACTCTGCGCAATTATTCTAATGACGGGCTGATCACTCCTGCCTATGTTGATCCTCAGAGCGGGTATCGATATTTCGCATTTCATCAGTTTCATATCATTGACCGGATCAAATATCTGCGCAGTCTTGACCTTCCGCTTCCTCAGATCCGTGATCTGATCTCTGACGGTTCTCCCACTGCTATCGCCCAATATCTCTCCGATCAGGCCGAGAATCTAAGTCAGCAGATCCTGCTTCTCGAAAAAAAGAAAAAAGATCTGGAATGGTATTCCAGCTATTTCAGATACTACACGGAGACTGAAGATAATCGCGGACCACACATCCGGCATCTGAAGCAGCGGATCATCCTCAGTACAGAAATCTCTTCCCTTCCTGTCAATGTTGAAGACACAGAAGTTCAGCTTACCCGGCTCAAAACAGAGTATTCCCGATATGGTGCCAGCTACTTACGCCAGTTTGGATATCTTCTCCCCTATCCTTCTATCCTGGCAAAAAAATGGGAACCGTACAGGCATTTTATCTACCTTGCACAGCTCCCGGCTCAATACAAAGAAGAAGATATCTCCATTCTCCCGGAAGGTGATTACTTTTGCTGCACTTTCCGTCTGCATCATCTGGAGGAACTTGATCTTACTCCTTTTATCAATTTTTTTGAAGATCACAGCGTACCGCCTTTTGTGATCGCTGATGAATATGAGGATAACCTTGAGGATTTCCGGTACTGCCCTTATGAATTGCAGTTTCTCATCGAGCCGCTGTCGGTTCGATGAACTTACTGTGAGGTTAATATCTCTGCCAGCACTTCCGGCTCTGCATTGCCGCCCGAGACAATACATACATTCTTCTTTCCTGTGTACGTTTTTTGGGACAGGAGTCCTGCGAGTGCGGCTGCACCGGACGGTTCTGCCAGCATCTTTGTTCTCTGCAGGATCAGTCTGGTCGCTTCTTTGATCTCTTCTTCCGAAACTGTGATCATATCATCCACATAATGGCTTACGATCTCATATGGAAGTATACACGGAGAAATTCCGCCAAGTCCGTCTGCAACCGAAGGGATCCGCTTAATTGTCTCAATCTTTCCGGAATGAAAAGACTGATACATTGCATTCATATGTTCCGGCTCCACTCCGATCACTCTGGTCTTTGGAGATGTTTCTTTTACAGCTATGGCAATCCCGGCGATCATTCCTCCGCCGCCTACCGGAACATAGACAGTATCCGCATCCGGCAGTGCTTTAAGTACTTCGAGTCCCAGTGTTCCCTGCCCTGCGATCAGGCTTTCATCCTCTCCCGGATCAATATAATCACATCCATACTCCCGGCTGATCTCCAGTGCTCTTTCATAAGTCTCTTTCCATGCACTGCCTGCTATCACTACCTCTGTCCCATATCTGCGGCTGCATTCCTGCTTGATCAAAGTCGTATACTCCGGCATGACCAGCCATGATTTCATCCCCAGCATTGATGCCGCATATCCTACGGCCTGAGAATGATTTCCTGTAGACGCACATACAACTCCTTTTTTCTTTTGTTCTTCCGACAGAGTACTGATATGATTAAATGCACCTCTCACTTTAAAAGAACCCGTTTTCTGGAAATTTTCGCATTTCAGATAAACTTTTGTTCCGGCAATCGCAGAAATTGATTCTGATCTGATCAGAGGAGTGGCGTGTATCAGTTTCTTCTGAATACAGGTGTCAATTACTTCTTTTGCTCTCTGGACCTCTTCTATTCCGATCATAATTCTATCTCCAGACCAATCTTTTTCTCTTTGCTGATCCGGATGGCTGTATCGGCTGTGAGCAGATCCTGGATAGCTATTCCTGTACTGTCAAATACTGTAATTTCTTCATCATTTTTTCTTCCCGGATGTTCTCCTGCGATGACCTTTCCGATTTCTGTGATCTGTTCTTTTTGGATCAGAGACTTTTTGTATGCGATCTTGCATTCCCCTACGGTTGTCACCTGTTCGATATCATCGGCAAACAGAGAAGCCCTGGCAATCAGCCTTTCATCTATCTCCTGTTTTACCGGCATATCCGCACCCATACAGGAGAGATGTGTTCCCGGCTTTATCCACTCTGACTGTATCACTGCTTCTCTGGCGTTGGTAGCTGTGATAATGATATCTGCCTGTTCACAGGCCTTCTGCACAGATGCTTCTGATACAAACTCTATATTTATTTTTTTCATCATCTCATCATAATGAGGTGTTCCCTTATACAGAGAAATGAATTCGTCTTTCAGTTGGTTTTTTATCTCTCCTGCCAGATATTCTGCTTTTTCGGGATGACGGGGATTGCAGATGATCACTTTTTCTATTTCTTCCATCACTTCCAGGGTCGCCGCAATCTGTGCCGGGACAATCCTTCCGGCTCCGAGGATCATCAGAACCTTTGAATCTTTTCTGGCCAGATATTCGGCTCCGATCCCTCCGGCTGCTCCGGTACGGATTCTCGTGATATAAACACCATCCACGATTCCCTGTACCAGTCCATGATGCAGATCATAAACAACGATCATCCCGTTGCTTCTCGGAAGTCCGAGACTTACATTTTCCGGAAATCCGCACACCAGCTTCAGGCCAAACACATCTGCCCCTGCACATTCGCCGCTTTTTATGTCAAATTCTCCGCCGTTTTCATACATCTTGCAGATCAGCGGATATACCTCCGCCTGGCTGTGGCTTTTGTAAAAGAATGCTTTTTTTACCGCTTCTATAACGCTCTGCATATCAAGCAGTGAGATGATTTCCTGCTGATTCAAAACTCTGATTTTTCCCATATACTGGTCCTCCATTATCCATGTGCTTCCGGAATTCCGTATCTTTACTTTATGATATATATCTTCTGTACAGATATATCATAAAGTCTAAAATAACTTTAGAGTCAAGCAGAGTTTTGACATTTAGAAATTTTCTTTATATTCCATTTTGTTCTAAGCTATGTTATACTTGTCGTGTTACCGCCTCCGAAACTGGTAGCAGGAAGGAGGTGAGCCATGTGGAAGCACTTACATCTCTTATTGTTGCCATTGTGGGTGGTGTGATTTGCCATTACATCATCAAATGGTTGGATGGTGACAAATAACCGGTAACGGGCCTACGGATTTAAGCCCTTCCGTTTTTAATGGGAATAGAAAACCCCAGTGCGCCAACACCGGGGTTTTCGTTTTGCAGTCGAGCCACATGGACTACTTACATCTCTTTGCCTATCGGCATTATAACATATGCAGTTCATAAAATCAATATACCACAATTTTATTCTTTTTCCA
>CAVCYJ010000121.1:0-8787 GCA_963605995.1 Holdemanella biformis
ACTCCGACTACTGAAAAGTAGTCGGATATTTTTCTGGTGATACCTGAAAATTAAGCGCTTACAAAAAAACAGTTGGGGCAACTTGTGGCAGATGATTTAGGTTATTCTTATAGAGCCTATATAGAAAATAACCTATATTACTTGCCACATCTTGCCCCAGTGTGAAAACAGCCGTGGTCACGCCCATCGGTTATCATTTTCTTCCTGTATCTTTCTGCGATAAGCAGTGCGGGATTTTCTACGGTTTCGTTCCTTTTTACATTCTGGGTTGTCACAGTATTTCTGGCGGTTTCCGTTCTTGATGAACAGACGGCCACAGCACTCACAGGTCGCAATGCCCACACGGTCGGCATAAGCAATGGGGTAATCTGTAGGGATAGATACATATTGTGACAGGGCGAATCGGGCAGCATCGAAAACAGAATGGAAATCCGGCATGACCTTCAATTCCCCATTTTCATCCAGTCCCAACTTCATGGTTACGCCATTCATTTTATTTAGGTAAGCTGATATTTTACCGAGATGTTTCTGCATAGGAAACGAATTAAAATCAGCAAATTCATTTGTCCATGTGATTTGTGCAAGATCCGTGGAAACGTCAAGCCGTTCCAGACACTTTTTGAACATCAGGATGACAAGGGTATCCCGGTACAGGCTTTCGAGATCTTTCCGCATGGTGAGAACATCAAAAGAAAAACTTTCCAAAATATTGGTCAGAGTATCCCAGTAACCTGTATCTGTTTCTAAATCCCATTTATATTCGTCAATGGTGCAAAGTGTGTAATAGGGATGTGCATACTGTTGACACCAAGAAATGATATCATCGGCAGCAGTGTTGTCATCTTTTCCGCGGATACTCTGGTAAAGGTTATTCAGCGAAAGCCAGAGTTCATTTCCGTTCAATCCGTATCCACGGTTGAGTTTCGGAACATCGCCCTCACCCAGACAGGCGGTGAGTATGATTTTTCCATTCTGTTCTGTTTTTTCATAGTATTTGAAAGTTGCGGTCAGCCGTGCATCTGCACTCATTTTCCCCAAACTGAAATCTTCGTTCATATTCTACCTCCATTCTTACCGATAGAACTTACTTCCAGTACGACTTCTTACCAATAGAAAATAGCCTTTGGTAATATTATAAAGTATACTGTGATTGAAAACAAGAGCAATTCATGTTTGGAATGCAGAGAGGAGGATGGCTATGGATAAAGTCACGATGAGCGTACAGGAAATGGCAATGCAGATGGGAATCAGCCTGAGCAAAGCATATGCACTGACCATAGAGGCGGATTTCCCAATCGTCCGTGTAGGCAAGCGGGTATTGGTTCCCGTTTCCGAATTTAAGGTGTGGTTATCGGCAAGAGCCACGGAGAAATGATACGTCAGAAAATAAGCGGGGAAGGAGGAGCACAGGATGTATGAGAAACTTCCGGAACAGTTGAAAAAGGACGGACATTTTTGCCTGTGGAAATATGAAGAAAGAAACGGACGCATGACCAAAGTGCCGTATCAGACAAATGGAAAAAGAGCGAGCAGTGCCGATAAAAATACCTTTTCGGATTTTCGATTGGCAGTTAGTGCAATGGATGGTTATGACGGAATCGGTATGGGTGCATTTGATGATTTCTGCATGATGGATATCGACCATTGTGTGTTTGGTGGAAAGCTGACACAGATGGCAGAAGACATCGTGGAAAAAATGGACTCCTATACAGAATTCAGTCCCTCCGGCACGGGAGTCCGCATTGTATGTAAGGCATCTTCCCTGTCTTATGATACAGGCAGATATTACATCAATAATCAGAAACTTGGTCTGGAAATCTATGCAGCAGGTGTGACGAAGAAATTCTGTACTCTGACAGGAAATGTAATCCGAGACTGTGGTGTTGAGGAGCGGAGCGCTGAACTTGGGGAAATACTGGAAACTTATATGCTCCGTCCGATTCCTAAGAAAAAGAACAAAGTGCAGGATATTCCCGGCAGCTATCTGTCAGATGATTCCGTGGTCCGCTTGGCATCGGATTCCAGACAGGGTGAAAAGTTCAAAGCCTTGTGGAATGGAGAAATCCCGGAAGGAAAATCCCACAGTGATGCGGAGCAAGTGGGATCGTGTGCAGAGTGGATCAACCTACGGTGCATTGACGATGGAAAAGGCAGTGGCACAGGCACTGGATTTCTACAGGCCTTATGCAAAATCATCAGCGGAGAGCGATTTCGATGATATGTTGCAGAAGCTGATAGAACTGAACGTGTCGGATAACAGCAGATACCCGTGGAATGACAACGGCTCAGGCAGATTATTTGCGGAGGTGTATAAAGATATCGCAAGGTATGTGCCAGAAAGGAAAAAGTGGTATGTGTATGACGGGATCCGGTGGATTCCGGACATTGGCGGACTGAAAACAATGGAGCTTGCAAAATCCCTTGCGGACAGTCTGGTCAGATATGCCCTGACAATTACCGATGAGCGCAGAAGAAAGGACTATCTGGAATATTCTGCGAAATGGCAGAGCCGGAATTACCGCAACACGTATATCAGTGATGCCCAGAGTGTGTATCCGATTGCAATGTCTGAGTTCGACCGCAATGTTTATTACCTGAACTGTCAGAACGGAACACTGGATCTGCAGACGGGAGAGTTCCATCCGCATACGCCACAGGACAAGCTGACCAAGATTGCCGGGGCAGCCTATGATCCGAATGCCAGGAATCCACGTTTTACCAGATTTGTTTCAGAGGTGATGAGTGGGGATACGGAGAAAGCAAGGTTCATGCAGAAAAGCCTTGGTTATGGTCTGACAGGGGATACCCGCTATGAATGTATGTTTTTCTACTATGGTGCAACTACCAGAAATGGAAAAGGGACCCTGATGGAAAGCACACTTCATGTGATGGGAGATTACGGCTTGACTGTCCGCCCGGAAACGATTGCTGCAAAGCCGTCTGCCAACAGCCAGAATCCGACAGAGGATATTGCAAGGCTTGCCGGAGTACGGTTTGCCAATATCTCAGAGCCAAGGCGGGGACTGGTGCTGAATGAAGCACAGATCAAAAGCATGACGGGAAATGATACGCTGAATGCACGATTCCTGCATGAGAATAGTTTTGATTTCAAACCACAGTTCAAGTTGTATGTGAATACGAATTATCTTCCGGCTATTACAGATATGACACTGTTTTCGAGCGGACGTATCGTGATCATTCCATTTGACAGGCATTTTGAGGAGTGGGAGCAGGAACAGAATCTGAAAGCGGAATTTTCCAAGCCGGAGGCAGCAAGTGCCATTTTAAACTGGCTGATTGAAGGTTACACCCTCTTACAGGAGGAAGGCTTCGCCCAGCCCAAATCAGTAAAGGATGCCACTATGTCCTATCAGCATGACAGTGATAAGATGGAACTTTTTGTGGAGGAATTTCTGGAACAGGAGAAGGATGCGGAATGCCGGACATCAGCAGTGTATCAGGCATACCGCAATTGGTGTAATGACAATGGATATTTTGCGGAGAACAGCCGGAATTTCAATCAGGCACTCCGTACAATCGGCACGGTAGTCCGCAAGCGTCCGAGGGATGGTGGAGAAAAGACTACACTTTTAACAGGTTATAGGCTCTTGTGCAGAGATTTCCTCTGCTGAGAAAAGGAGGTACACATGGGAAAACAGAAAGCAGCACCACCGATGCAGTGTGAACCATCGGATTTTTCAACAGATAAATACAGATGTGTGAATGTCATCAACTTAAAGGACAGATGCCCGGTCGTTATCATGGCAAGTGAATCCTGTGACCCACCCTATTACCGTGTGATTGACGGGGCGTTGGAGATGTTTTATCTGTCTTATTCCGAAGCGGTGGATTATTGCAGGCAGAGTGGTTATATGACAAAAAAGTAAATTTTCAGGAGGTTTATTATGATTAACAGCACAGCTTATTATAACGATTTTTGGAATGAAATGAGAGGAGCACAGGCAGTTACGGACAGTTTTTACAACAATCGTGAAAGCAAGACAAATGCGTACCATCTGCCCGGAGAATCGAATAAAAAATATGCGGCAGCACTCCAGAAAGAAAGTGTAGTCCGTCAGTTGGCAACCGTTGTGAATGCGACCAGAAGTGACAGCCGTCTCTGGACATTTGACTGTGAAGGTCAGGCAGAGTGGGGCGATAGGGTCAATCTGGATGGCATGGATAACGAGGATGATTTTCAGAGATTTGAAGTACAGGCATACAGATTATCCGAGCTTGTCCGACTTGGCATGGAGTTTGCTTCTGACCAGTCCTTTGCCATTGAGGATTATGTGATCGGGAAAATGGCACGCTGTTTTGGTACAAGCGAGGAACAGGCATTTATTAACAGAACAGGGGTAAATCAGCCGACAGGCATTCTGCACGCCACTGACGGGGCAGAAACGGGCGTGACGGCAGAGAATGATTCTGCCATCAACTATGATGAGATTATCAAACTGTATCTGTCCGTGGGTAAGAAGTACCGTAAGCATGGTACATGGCTTATGAATGATGAGACGGCTCTGGTACTCCGTACCCTCAAAGATTCAGCCGGAAACTATCTGTGGAAGGACAGCAATGAAACGATTTTCTCAAAACCTGTGCAGATCGTTGATTCCATGCCGTCTATCGGAAAGGGACAGAAAGTAATCGCATTTGGAGATTTCAGCAATTACTGGCTCGTTCAGCGTTTCCCGCTGACTATCCGCACACTGAAAGAAAAGTTTGCCATGCGTGGACAGGTAGGGTATCTGGGCTGTGAGTATCTGGATGGGAAGCTGATCCGCAAGGATGCAGTCAAGGTGCTTCAGATGGCAGCAGACTAAGCAGTTGGGGCTGTGGAAATACTGCAGCCCCGTATGGAAGGAGGATTGCACATGGAAATAGAAAAATATGATACTTCCGGCAGTACGGAAAATACACTTGTCCCTGTAAGTGAAAAGTACACATTGACGATCAAAGAAGCAGCATCATATTTTAATATCGGGACAAAGAAAATGCGTAGACTGGCAGAAGATAACAGAGGAAGATTTGCGGTATTCAGCGGAAACAGGTATCTGATTATCCGCCCGCAGTTTGAAAAATTTATCAGTGCTTCTTCGGAGATATAAATCCGTTTGTCTGCCGAAAGTAGTTGATATTATAAGCGTTCAGAGTGATATATGGTATGACCTTGAAACCCTATGAAAACAGCCACTTTTGGCAGAAAGGAAGTGCTTTATGGCAAGACCAGATTTAGCAGAAAAGGATATTTTGAATCCTTCTGAGGCAATTGAATATTTTGTTTTGAGCCGGAGAAAATTTTATGATTTATTGAATAATACGGATGGAGAAGATTTTCTGGCATATTACGGAGAACGCAAGCTGATTCTTCGTGTAGCCTTTGAAAGGTATCTGTGTAACCATCCAGAACTGAGGAGGCGGGTATAATGGCAAAGGCAGGAAGAGGACAGACAAGGCGGGATTCCAAAAGAAGAGTCCTCAGACCGGGAGAGAGCGTAAGGGCAGACGGAAAATATCAATATAAGTATCACATTGATGGAAAACCACACTTTGTATACAGTTGGAAACTGGAACCTACGGACAAACTTCCGAAAGGCAAGAAACCGTGCATTTCCCTTCGTGAGTTGGAAAAACAGGTAAACACAGATTTGGATTTACTTGTAAATATCGTGGACGGACAGATGACAGTCTGTGAACTTGTAGACCGATATTTGAAAACAAAGACCGGAGTAAGGCAAAGCACGAAACAGGGATATGTTACAGTGCGGAAATTACTTGCGAAAGAAGCATTTGGCAAAAAGACGATACGAAGTGTGAAAACTTCCGATGCAAAGTTATTCCTTATAAAATTGCAGCAGGAAGATGGGAAAAGCTACAGTTCCATTCATACCATTCGGGGAGTGCTGCGACCAGCTTTTCAGATGGCGGTGGATGATGATATTCTGGTAAAGAATCCATTCGGATTTCAGCTTGCCGGAGTATTGGTAAATGACGCAGTCACAAGAGAGGCAATCACAAAAGACCAGATGAGAAAATTTCTAAAGTTTGTGCATGACGATGTGGTGTACTGTAAATATTATGAAGTGGTGTACATACTTTTTCATACGGGAATGCGAATATCAGAGTTTTGTGGTCTGACGCTGAAGGACATTGATTTGGAGAACAGAACCGTAAATATCGACCACCAGCTGCAGAGAACATCGGATATGCGGTATATCATAGAAACCACAAAAACGGATGCAGGAACAAGAGTATTGCCGATTACAGAGGATGTGGCACAGATGTTTCAGGCAATCATCGAGGATAGAAATGCACCCAAAGTGGAGAAATCCATAGACGGATATAGCGGATTCCTGTTTTATGATGATAATGGAATGCCACTTGTGGCAATGCATTGGCAGCACCGATTCAATCATATGGTCGGCAGATACAATGATATCTACCGAGTACAGATGCCAAACATTACACCACATGTATGCAGACACACGTATTGCTCGAATATGGCAAAATCGGGAATGAATCCAAAGACGTTACAGTACCTCATGGGGCATTCGGATATATCGGTTACAATGAATGTGTACACGCATATCGGATTCGATGATGCTGAGGAAGAATTGAAACGGATGGAAGAGTTTAGGAAAGCACAGGCGGAGGTTGAGCAGAAGAAGGAGAAACCGATGTCACAGAAAATGTTTAAAGTTGTATAATTGTATAATATGGAAATGGGATGACGCTCTGGTATAGACTGGGGCGTTATTTTTGTGGAAAAAAGTAGGTTCAGAGGATATAATATAATCATGGTGATTTAGGGAGATGGGGAAAAGCGGTTTTGATTTTATATGAAAGGAATGGTTGTGAGATGTATTACGAAGAAGAAACAGCTGAGAAGCCAGAAAAATGGCCTGCGAATGCTCGTGAACAGATTTTAGATACATTATGTGAATGTGTAGAAGAATTTAAGAAAAATCCGTCTTATAAGACAAGAGAAGTCCTTTTGTCTTTAACATGTGAGCATGATTTGAATTTGAATGAGAATTCTGGATTGGTTCGTGTAACCGAGTATGAAGTTGGGATACTGAATTTTCTCTATTTAGTTGGTAATGCATATCAAATATCTTCATTAAAAACATATATATACAATATTATAACGCAGGTAACTAGGCTACAGAAAATTACTTCTTGGTTTAATCCTGTGATTAATTGTGATGAAGAAAATACATATCGTGTAATACCATATGAACAGGGGCTTATGTTCCCACTGAGGTTGTATCACATAGCGTATCAAAAGTTCACAATAGAAAAGAATAAGTCATTTGCAGAACAATTAATAGAAATTGTAGAGGAAACGTTAGAAAGCTGCCAAACGGAAGAAGAGATTGATACCCTGACTCATTCATATACATCTATGTTACTGGATATTAGTAATATGCATGGAAGTAAAAGAGAAAAGTTATGGGAATTTACAAGAGAAGAATTATATAAGTTATTAGCAATAGAAGCAAAGCTGCTTAGAATGAATAAGCAGCCTGCAAACATTCGACCAGTTAAGGGTGTGCTTATGATGATGATAAGCAATTTCATTTTAAAATCGAGAAATGGGTATAACAATGATTATATTTGTAAATATCTGCCAATAGAAGTCGCAAAGAGTAGTATTAGTAATCATCAAATTTGGATGAAGAAAACAGAGCTGCTTAATGATGAGCGAGAGAAAAAAGTTATTCCAGAATTATTTGAAGATATGTCATGGATTCATTATGACTGGATAAAAGACATTGATTTTTCTGAGACACGAAACTATTATGTATCATGTTTCAGTAAGTCAATAAATAATAGCCATATGCAAGACGGTTATGGAGAATGTTTGTATGGATATAAAAATGATAGAATTGTGGACCTGATTGGACCTATTGGATTATATACATTGACAAAAAAGGCTGACGCTGACGCAGATTTTCCAGATACTATGAAAAGACCATATATAGCTCAAGTAATAACATTTGATGTTTTATATGACATTGAAGAAGCAAAGTCGGAATTACAATACTTATTTAGCGTCATAGACATGTTTGATTTATCTGACAATAATAAGAAAATGTTTTTACAGGAGATATTGCAATATTGGATTCTTTCTGTTAAAGATAGCAAATGGAAAGCTGAAAGAGAAAGAAGATATGTTATCTTTTTATATGACGATTATGAATATATTGAAACAGAATTGGATGATACATTCTTGAAAGTTAAAACATCACTTTTCATTACGCCTGATTTTATTATAGGGAAAAATCCTAGTAAATGGGAAATAACGCGACAGCTTGCGGCAAAAAGAAAAGCATTGTTTAGTAAAGAATATCTGTTTTGTGAAGATTGTTTAATGCAAGATCATGATGTGGCAATACATGAGAAACCGGAAAAATGTCCGATATGTGGTTCTAAAAATATAAGGATGATATATCACGAGAATGCTTAGTAGTAAGAATTTTCGTTTTACTACCAATTTTACTACTAACAGGTAGTAACAACTTGCAGAGTTCTGCTCTGATTTGCCACAATCTGTAATTTCAGAGTATTTCATCATAACCCCAGAAAACCTTGCAAAACAGGGCGTTCCGGGAAAATTAAGGAGAAACAAAACTATGATAAAAATACTTTTCATCTGCCACGGCAATATTTGTCGATCAACTTTAGCTGAGAGCGTTTTTACCCACAAGGTGAAGGCTCTGGGCCTGGAAGATCAGTTTATTATAGACAGCTTTGCAACCAGTACAGAGGAGATTGGAAATC
>CAVCYJ010000122.1:0-8783 GCA_963605995.1 Holdemanella biformis
GGATATGATATTCTGTTTATGATTCCGGTGATCGGGCTGATGAGTCTGCTGTATCTGCGTTTGGGTGGAACAGAAAGTGTGAACCTGAAAAATTATGCAGGGGCATGGCTGTGCAGGATACTCATATTTATTGTTATAATGGGGATATTATTTCTGACAGGAACTGTGTCGCCGGAGTATCTGTTATTATTCTGAGACCGGAGATCAATCCTTTTAGACCTGTAGCGGATTCGGACTTTTGGCACTGTAATCGATACTATTATAATTGGAGAGGCGGTATGCAAAAAAGATGAAGTTTTCATATAACTATAAGAACGGAAAAGAAGAAATTATCTGTTATTCGGATATGAATGAATTTGATGGAATAAGTTACGGAATTATGCAGAAAGAACAGGAGCTGTTCCTTCCGGCAGAAGTCGGCGAGGAAAATGGTAAATGTGTATTTACTTATAACATGATCGGAATGGAGAATCTTCGTGCATGGATGAATGATGCGTCAGGAAGAGAACAGTACAGAATGAAGCGGGAGATTACGGAAAACCAGCAGAAGCTTTTTCAGCTTGGAATCCCGGAGGAACAGTTGATGACTGCGGAGAGATACATGTATGTAGATGAACGGACACAGCATATAAAATTTATCTGTGTACCGGCAGCTGCTGAGAAAAGAGCAGATATTCCACCTGTGTTGCCGCAGCCGCAGATTCCGTCCATACCTCCGGTACCGACAGATGACTCGGAAACGATAATTGACACAACTTTCCAGGAAAAAACGATGAAGGAAGAAGCGCCGCCGAAACCGCAGCCGGAATCAGAGCAAAGTGATCAGTTCTGGGACGTGACGGTTACGGAAGGTGACGGAAATACGGATGATACAGACGAGATAACTGTTACTCTGAAGGAAGAACCGGATGACGGAGAAGATGATACGGTTCTTCTGGTGCCGCAATTTCGTATTGATGCATCTCTGCACAGAGACAGAACGGGTGAGATTTTTCAGATTGATAAAAAGGTAAGTGTGATCGGAAGAAGTGAAACCCGGGCAGATATTGTGGTCAGAAATAACAAAACACTCAGCAAAGCGCACTGCATCATAAGGGTGGAAGACAGAGAATATTATCTGGAAGATGATGATTCACTGAATGGTACTTATCTGGAAGACAGAAAATTGCAGCCTGGTGAAAGGGCAGTACTCCAGAACGGATGCAGAGTCCGGCTGTCGGATGATGAGTTTGTTTTTTATATTAATGAGGCATAGGGGGAAGAGAAGATGAAGAGAAATAAGAAGACAGGACTGAAAATCTATATAGTTGTTCCTGCAATTGCAGGATTTATATGTATGGCTGCAATCGTGGCGGCCGTGCTGCTGGGAGCACCTGCAAAGGTGAACGCAGCCAGGGTCGGAAAACAGCTTGATCTGGGTAATAAGTATCTGGCTTCTGCAGATTATGATAATGCAGAAGTAACATTTAACAAAGCTTTAAAAATTGATCCGAAGTCGGTAGAAGCCGCAACCGGTATGGCGAAGGTTTATAACAAGAAAGGACAGCCTCAGAAAGCACTGCAATATGTCGAAAAGGCATCGGATAACCTTACAACTCCAACGCAGGCACAGGAACTGCAGGTTGTCTACAATAATACAAAGCAACAGCTTAACAACACCGACAAGAATAACAGTAAAAACGAAGAAACCTTTGGAGAGATTGAGAAAATTATCGATAAGACCATACATGCATTGACTCCCACAGAAGCTCCCACACCAACTCCGACAGATAAAACGAAGCCGAGTTTTGATGATAACGCACAGTATGGAGGTGCGTCAACAGATAAAGATTCGGACACAGACGGAGATGAAGACGAAGATAAAGATGAAGACACAGATGAAGATGAAGACACAGAGGATCCTGAAATCACTCCGATTGACGGTATTATAGTACTGCCGGATGAAGATATTTTAACTCCAACACCGACGATTACTCCGACACCGGTATCGGAGACTATAAGCGATCCGGTTGTACCTAAGGCTGCCGATGATACGGATGAAAATGATGATAATGATGAGGAACCTGTGGATAATAATATCGACAATGATACGGATGCCGGGGATAGTACAGGGCAGAATAATGACAGCGATGATGAATCTGATGATGAGAAAATCAACGAAGACACTACAGAAAACAGTGAAGAAACAGAGGAAGAAACAGCAGTATCTCCGGAGGAAGTGCTCAATGACTATGAAAATAATGTCCTTCCGTCAGAAATTCCGTACGGAAGCTTCAGTGGTACATCTGTCTCTTATACATATGGAGATGGTACCGGTGCAGCAGCTGCTATAAACGGACGATTAACTGAGCGGCAGCAGGATCTGGACGGAGATGGAATTCCGGAACTTCTGGTTGTGGAAATGCAGAGCGGGAAAATTGCTTTCAGAGTTTATAAAGTCAGCAATGGAACTGTAGAAATGACAGCCTCTCAGACGATTTCCGCAGGAATGGAGAATGCAGTGGAGAGTTTCTCTTACGGAAGTACACAGACCTGTTTCCTTATGAATAATAATGGCACATATGAGATTGGCCTTGCTTCTTATTGCTACGGATATGATTCAGGAGATGAAACCCCGGCGGTCAGGACATATACAGAGGTTTACAGTGTGTCCGGTGACGGAAGCACCTCTCTGTGTGCGTCCGGTTCTGTACAGAATGGTGATGGACAGGATGCATTCTCGGCAAGTCTGGCACCGGCAGGAATGAATGGTTCCTGGAACAGCAGCAATGTGGAAACCCTGCAGTCTATGGGCTATGCGGAAAATCCTTATCAGGATGCAGCGGGAGTTCCGAATCCTCTGAGCAGCGGAGTAAGTGAAAGCGGTGCGGAGACTCTGGCAGTTGTAGAGGCGCAGATGGCAGCAGGAAGCGGCGAACTTACTGTGAAATAAAGGTACGGAAAATGCAGAAATATATTGCAAATACATACGAAATCATAGCTCAGATCGGTATGGGAAACAGTGGTATTGTCTATAAAGCCCGACATAGAAATCTGGATAAATTTGTAGTATTAAAGAAGATAAAGGTGAATACTGCAAATATTGCAGCTAACAGGGCAGAAGCTGATGTGTTGAAAAACCTCAAACATGCATATCTGCCGCAGGTTATGGATTTTGTGGAAGATAACGGAGATATTTATACCGTCATGGAGTTTATTTCCGGTAATTCTTTTAAACAATATCTGGATGTTGGAACTGTTTTTCCGGAAAAATCCGGAATTATCTGGATGAAGCAGGTAGCTTCTACCCTGTGTTATCTGCACAGTCAGAAACCGCCTGTCATTCACAGTGATCTGAAACCGGGAAACCTTATGCTGACGGACAGCGGAAATGTTTGTCTGATTGATTTCAATATTTCATTCAGTCTGGGAGGAAACGGCTTTGTAAATGGATATACAAAGAATTATGCATCTCCGGAGCAGATCAGAGCATGGCAATACAATCAGACTCAGCCGGATCCTTTTCTGAAAAAGAGGATTGATAAGAGAGCAGATATTTACAGTATGGGAGCTACTTTTTATCACATTATGACCGGAAGCAGGCCAATGCCGGACGATAACGGATATGTACAGGACATACGGGAGAAAAAACCAGAACTGAATCCGCTTTTTGCAGCTGTGATCATGAAATGTCTGGAGCCGGAGCTGACGAAAAGATACCAGAGGGCTGAGGATGTGCTGTATGATCTGCAGACCATGTCGCAGAGAAGTCAGGAGTATCGTTCACTTTTGCGAAAACAGAGAATTATTTTCGGTGTACTGACCGGAGGTATGATTCTCTCAGCTGCTCTGGCGCTTGCCGGATATTTTTGTATGGACAGTGAGAAAATGACAATCTATGAGGATACAGTTGCACAGGAAGAACAGTGTATCAAAAACGGTGATTATGACCAGATTGAGGATTACTATCAGAAGGCAGTCAGGCTATATCCGGGAAAAATAGATGCATATCTGCAGAAAGCGCTGGCACTGAACAAACAGAAGGAATATGAAAAATGTATTGATTTTATAGATACAAAGATACTGGATAACGAAAGTGCCATGAACGATGGCTGCGGGGACAGCGTTTATTATCTTCTGGGAGATTGTTATTCGCAGCTGAGAGAATATGAAAAAGCAGCAGATTATTATAGTTCTGCCATAGAGATAAATCCTGAAAACAGCGACTATTACAGAGATGGTGCGATCATGGAGGCATACTGTGACAATACGGAGAAAGCAGAGGAGCTTCTCGCAACGGCAAAGGAAAAGGGACTTGGCGGTACGGAAGTGAATTATGTGGAAGGAGAAATCAAATTCAGTATAGGTGATTATGAGAGTGCCCGGAGCATTTTTCAGGAGTGCATTGAAGGCAGTGATGATGCATATGTTCAGATGCGTTCTTATATTATGGAAGCGAAATGCCTGGATCAGCTGGATGACAGCACAGATGGCAAAAAGAAAAAAGTGAAGCTTCTGAAAAAAGCCAGGAAAGAACTTCCAAAGGAAAATAATATTGGGGTTCTGGAGGAACTGGCACAGACATACAGTGACCTGGGAAAAGAGACCGAAAATGCAGAATATTATCAGAAAGCTCTTTCAGTGTTCGAACAGATCCGGTCGCAGGGAATGGGAAACTACAGTACAGGCTATAATATATCCGTTCTGTACCAGAATCTGGGAGATTACAGCAGCGCAGAACAGGAACTGCTGCAGCTGCTTGAAGACTATGGTGAAGACTATAAAACATATAAAAGTCTGGCATTTCTGGAAGTATCCAGACAGAGTCAGTTTTCGAATGAACAGAGAGACTACAGTAAATTTGAAAAATACTATGAAAAAGCTCATAATCTGTATCAGGAACAGCTTTCTTCCAATGCGAATGATATGGAAATGGACAGACTGGAAGAACTGCACAGCCAGGCAGTGGACAGTGGCTGGCTCTACTGACGGGAAGGAGGAAGAAGTATTTGCTCACATTAGGACTGGTAATGTTTATAGCGGGAATCCTGGGATTTATCGCGTGTGGCGTAAGTCTCTGTCTTCTGCCGAAACAGTTTCAGAAGCAGAGGAACAATATGCGAACCGGCAGACAAACAGAAATCAGAGGGGAATGAAGATGAAAAAGACAAAACAATTTATAAGAAAGTCAGGGCTGTTGATAGGAGTTGTTCTGCTTGGTACGGGTTTATCAGGCAGGAACACCTGTGCAAAGGAATCGAATGCAATTACATCCGATCAGGCAGAAGAGCGCAAGGAGCGAATCCTTACATCCTACATTCTGGATACAGAAGATATCCTGCCTGACAGTGGCTCTCTGCGGGTCAGAGTGATCAACAGTTATGATGATGTCCTGCGGCAGAAAGATACGGAGAAACAGGACTTAAGTGATACCATGTATGCAGTCAGTGATGTAAACGAAGATGGAATGCCGGAACTGGTTATAAAAAGCCCGGATGAAGGGGGTTATATCTATGAACTTTATACATATAGCCAGGAAACCGAACAGGTAGAAAGCTTTTCTGACACAGGAATCGCAGAGATGGATGCTGAAGGAAAGCTGGATTTTCGATATGCATATCCCCAAAAGATATGGGCAGATACTGCAGATATCAATGCAGATGATCAGGACGAACAGGTGAGTGTCTACGCGTTAAACAATGAGGACGGATATGCATGTATCCTCGTTTATGTAAATGGTGGTAAAGCATTAGCCGTACATACGGAAAATCCGGCAGATAAGGCGGATATTCACATCTATCCGATTAAGAAGCAGAAGGCATTGTTTTATTTAAGACTGTATTCAGATACAGAAGATGAATATTGTGCACTGTTTCAGTTCTCCGAAAATCAGCTCAGAGAAATGGTAAATATGGATGGAGAGACCAAAACAGCAGCGGTATGGCCGCTTGCATATGGCAGAGCCGACCTGGATATGGACGGAGAGAAAGAATTAATTCTCCGAAGATATACTGCAGAGGCGACAGAGGGTGGAGCGTATATTTATCATGTATATCATTATGATAAAGACAGCAGGGATTATACAGAACTTCCGGACGCACTTTTCAGCTCCAGAGCAGCAGGCAAACAGGTTTTCTTTGAAAAAGAAACCGGACATCTGCTTATTAATGAAACGATGGGAGATCCGGCTTATGGTGTTTATACCATGAGCGATGGGGCACTGCACGAAGAATATGAAGTTGACGGTGAGATAAGAGATATACCGCATATAAAGTTCAAAAAAATAGAGTTTCAGCAGTCAGAACCGACTAATTTTCGGGCTCCGTTTTATGGAATCTGGTGTTGTGGCTCCAGAGAATCCGAGGATGCCGGTGCTTATGCAAACAGTCTGAAGAATGCCGGATATCCGGCAGAGGTATATCTTACAACAGACTGGAGCAATTTAAATACGGAAAAATATTATGTTGTAACTGCAGGGATATATGAGACAGAAAATGATGCGAATGCAAATCTTGTATCTGTTCAGAATTTCTGCCCGGATGCATATGTAAAATATTCAGGGAATTATCAGGGAATGTAAAAAAACGAAAGTAATGCGCAAGATTTTACTGTTTTTTCCATAAATTATCAAGGAAATTTACATGGATCTGAAGTATACTGCATTTTAAGAGTGTGGCTCTGTAACGAGGCTGCTCCAAAACTTTCATACACATATTCCCGTTTGCCGCCGTCATGTAATGCCACTGTATGACGGCGGTCAGACCGGAGAAAGCAACGGAGGATTTTTACAATGAATATTCCAAATCAAAATGAGTTAAGACATATTTACGGCGAAACAGAGAGATCAGCAGCACGTTTTCAGTCAGTAGCGGATCATTTCGCAGAAATTTACCATCATGATACAGCTGAGTTTTTTACAGCACCGGGAAGAACAGAGATTATCGGAAACCATACAGACCACAATGGCGGCCGTGTGATCGCCGGCAGTATTGATATGGATACTATTGGTGCGGCTTATCCTAATAACAGCAGCGTTATCCGTATCACAAGCGAAGGATATGACAAAGAAGTTGTTGTGGACATTGATGATCTTTCCAGTGTACCGAAGGCTCAGGGAACCGTATCCCTTGTAGCAGGTATGGTAGAAGCAATTCAGAAATTCGGGTTCAAAGTATCCGGATTTGATGCATATGTGACAACAAATGTCATCCGTGCGGCAGGTGTAAGTTCTTCTGCGTCTTTTGAAATGCTGGTATGTTCCATCATCAACTATTTCTTTAATGACGGTGCAATGACATATATCAATTATGCAAAAGCCGGACAGTACGCAGAGAATGTATACTGGCTGAAGGCTTCCGGATTAATGGATCAGCTTGCCTGCGCAGTTGGCGGACCGATTCTTCTTGATTTCTCTGACAGAGAAAATCCGAAATATGAGAAAGTAAACTTCTCCTTCCATGATTACAACCATCACCTTGTAATCGTGAATACTGGAAAAGGACATGCCGATCTGAGCGAGGAATATTCTGAGATTCCAACAGAAATGAAAGAGGCAGCAAAAGCAGCGGGAGCAGAGCTTCTCTGCGAGACTACTCTTGATGCAGTACTGGCAAACATGGATAAGATCGAGAATGACAGAGCAATCTTAAGAGCAATCCATTTTTTCAAAGAGAATGAGCGTGTGGAAAAAGCTGCAAAAGCTGTTGAAGAGAAGGACGGTGAGACTGTACTGAGACTTCTCAGCGAATCCGGAAAATCTTCCTGGGAATTACTTCAGAACTGCTATCCGATCAAAGCATTTACAGAGCAGAAAATCTCTGTTGCACTTGCGCTCACGGATCTCTTCCTTGAGAAACTTGGAAAAGGTATCTGCCGTATCCATGGTGGTGGATTTGCCGGAGTTATCATGTGCGTAGTACCGGAAGAAGAGACAGAGAATTATGTTTCCTATATCTCTGAATTTGCCGGAAAAGAGAACGTTTATCCGATGAACATCCGTGCGGTCGGTGCGGTACATATTGAACTGTAATATGATTATTATCATTGTAAAAATCCCAGGTATCCGCGGAAATCGAATTTGCTGATATCCGGGATTTTTTCATTTCTTCTGGACTCCAGGACAATCCTGTTTATGTACCTGTAATTCTGTCCGATAAACAAACTTATTTTCAGGACAGAAATCTGCGCATCCGCCCTGAGTCGGGACAAAGGTTTAACAGAATTTGTCGAAAACTTTTTCTTGCCGGACCGGATTTTCTGCGTTATAATAAGCCCATAAAGTTCTCTGGCTTCGGAAAAGACGGAAGAAAACCTGTGATTTTCTGTACGCGTCTTTGGAGGTGGACAGAAATTTTATCAAAAAGTCTTACACACATCTATAAGTTCTATACTATACCCAAATCGGGTAATTATCAGAAAACTGCTGTTATATTAGGATGCCATAACAAAGATATACAATAGCTTGATTATAATCAAGCTGAAAATTTGCTATTTACTATGCAATAAAGTATAACCAAAGAAACTGTTCGCTTATAGTGATATTGTCGGGAGGTGATAATCAAACAATATCTGTTTTCAGGCTCGGCTTAATATATAGTGAACTTATTAAGAGCGAGCACAGCGATGACAAAACAGAAAGATGTAAAAGAAAGAAAATCCAAAAACGTAGCTTGATAGAATTGGCACAGAAAAAATATCTGTTCAGGAGGAAGCAGTATGAAAAATCTGAAAAAATACTCAGTATATTCTTAGCCATAGTTTAATTCAATCTCAGAAGAGATAAATAACAAAACGTCACAATGTAA
>CAVCYJ010000123.1:0-8764 GCA_963605995.1 Holdemanella biformis
GCGCACAGCTAGAGGAAGTCTTTCACGGAAGAAAAGATATCAGCAGAGCCGAGATCAGACAGAAGGCATTGAATATCATGCGGCAGGTCGGAATTTCCGATGTCGAAAAAAGATATCACCAGTATCCGCATGAACTCTCCGGCGGAATGAAGCAGCGAGTCATGATCGCCATCGCACTGATCAGTGAACCCAAACTTCTCATCTGCGATGAACCGACAACCTCCCTTGATGTTACAATAGAAGCACAGATATTGGATCTGCTCCTTGAGCTCCGCAAAAAGACCGGAACTTCAATCATTATGATCACACACGATCTCGGTGTGATCGCAAGGCTCTGCGACAGGGTTGTTGTCATGTATGGCGGACAGATCATGGAACACGGGACAGTAAATGATATTTTTTATGAAACCGCCCATCCTTATACCAGAGGTCTGATGAGTTCGATCGCCGGACTGAGCACTCCCAAGGACGCGAAACTCACTCCTATCGAGGGAACTCCCCCGGATCTTTTCTCACCGCCCAAAGGCTGTCCTTTTGCTGCCAGATGCAAGTACGCAATGGAAATCTGTTACAAAATGCCGCCGGAGAGATGGAAGCTTACAGAAGAACATGAAACTGTCTGCTGGCTGCAGCATAAGGATGCTCCGAATATAGATCTGCGCACAAAAAGGAGGAGGGACAGATGAGCGAAAACAAAATTATAACTCCACAACCGCTGGTCAGGGCAGACGATCTCTGTATGTTCTTCGAGCTGTCAAGACACCAGACCCTGAAGGCAGTCAATCACGTATCCTTTGACATAAAGAAAGGCGAAACCGTAGGGCTGGTCGGCGAATCCGGCTGCGGCAAATCAACAACAGGAAGGTGTCTGGTCCGTCTGTACAAACCTACCTCCGGTCACATCTATTATAAAGGAAAGGATATTTTCAGTCTCAACAGAACAGAAAAGAAAGATTTTACCGGAGATGTCCAGATGATCTTTCAGAATCCATATTCATCGCTGAATCCAAGAATGACAGTCAGGGAAATCGTAAGCCAGGGCATGAAGATCCACGGCGGCATCAAATCACAGGCAGAGCTGGACGAAAAAGTCGAGGAGCTCCTGCACAAGGTAGGGCTTGGCAAAGACCATATGTCCAGATTTCCCCATGAATTTTCCGGCGGTCAGAGACAGCGTATCGGAATTGCCAGAGCGTTGTCCGTGAATCCGGAATTTATCGTATGCGATGAACCGATCTCCGCACTTGATGTTTCTATCCAGGCACAGGTCATCAATATGCTGAAAATGCTACAGCAGGAAATGAACCTGACGTACCTTTTTATCGCACACGATCTGAGTGTTGTAAAATATATTTCCGACAGAGTCATTGTCATGTATCTGGGTACGATCGTAGAAGAAGCACCGGCAGAAGAATTATATAAAAATCCTGTTCATCCATATACTAAGGCACTGCTCTCTTCTATCCCTGTCGCAGACCCGCTGGAAGCAAAAGCCGGCAAGAGGATCAGCATCAAAGGTGAGATCCCAAGTCCCGTCAATCCGCGGGAATGCTGCCAGTTTGCGGAGAGATGTCCCTATGCGACCGATCGCTGCCGAAATGAAGTGCCTGTACCAAAGCAAATCTCAGAAGGCCACACGGCTGCCTGTCATCTTATATAGCATCAGGAATTTATAGTAGAAAAGAGGAATCATCATGAGTGAGATTACAGTAGAACGAATCAGAGAATACATGGGAAAACACGGCCTGGACGGCTTTTTTATCAGCCGTCCTGTCAATGTGAAATACACCAGTGGATATACAGGCGAAGACTCTTATCTGCTGCTCACAGAAGCAAAAAAATATTTCATCACCGACCCCCGCTATACAGAGCAGGTATCCTGTGAATGCCCGGATTACACAATTGTGGAGTGGAGAGAAAATTACGGTTCCGTTCCATTGGCCGCAGCGGGTCTTGCCGGAGAAAGCGGTCTGAAAGCAGTCGGATTTGAAGCCGATCATCTTGTGGTTAATTTTTATCAGAAAATAGAGCAGAATACAAATGCAGAGCTTGTACCATGCACAGGTGTCATAGAAGAGCTGCGTTCCCGCAAAACGCCAAAAGAGATCGAGTATCTGAGAGCTGCCTGCGAGATCGCCTCCCGTTCATATGAGAAGATCCAGAAGGATATCCGTCCGGGAATAACAGAGAAAGAACTGGCAGCAAATCTTTCCAGATATATGGTTCTGGAGGGTTCAGACACTATGCCCTACGGAAATATCCTCATCTCCGGAGCACGTACCTCTTTACTTCATGGAATCCCGTCAGAAAAAGCAATTGAATACGGAGATCTGGTCCTGATGGATTATGGCTGCCAGTATCACGGATACCTTTCAGATATGACCCGGACTCTGGTTGTTGGCAAAGCAACGCCCAGACAGAAAGAAGTATATGCACTGGAACAGCAGATGGTCCGGGATACGGAGAACAGCATGAAAGCCGGTGCAAGTATCAAAGGTGCATACGAAGCTTCAGTACAATGCATAAAGGGCACAGAATACTATCCTTATCATTATACAGGTATCGGCCATGGTGTAGGTATGTTTGTCCATGAACAGCCATTTATGGGGCCACGTTCCGAAGGATGTTTTCAGCCAAACACCGTAATGACAGTAGAGCCGGGGATTTATATCCCGGGCTGGGGCGGCATCCGTATTGAGGATCAGGTATTGATCACGGATGACGGCATTGAGAATCTGATCTCTGCGACAAAAGAACTGATCGAACTTTAAGGAGGACAATTTTATGAGAGAAAAATATATCCGGAAACTGATAGAATATACTGACCGCGCCGGTCTTGACGGAGTACTGATATGTCCCGGTGAGGAGATGGAATTTCTCACCGGCTTTCGCCCCATGGTATGTGAGAGATTTCAGGGACTTTTTGTGAAAAAAAACGGAGAAACGTTCTATATCTGCAACCTTCTTTACAAAGATCAGGCAGAGGAAGCTTTTCCGGAATCCGTACATATCTATTCCTGGTTTGACGGTGATATCATGACCGATGTTGTCAGATCCGTCCTGCAAAAAGAAGGAATGTCCGGCACCAGGATCGGTGTCAATTCAGACGCGCAGGCATTTAATATACTTGAGATCATGGACAAAACAGATGTAACCTTCGTAAATGCCAAACCATTGCTTGAAGAAATACGGATCTGCAAGGATCATGAAGAGCTTGATAATCTCAGAAAATCTTCGGCGATCGTCGATCAGGTTTTTGAAGAAGTGCAGAAAATCATCCGTCCCGGAATTTCAGAAGCAGAGATCCAGGATTTCCTGCTGACCAAAATGAGCGAGCTTGGCGGAAAAAGTCCTGAATGCATCGTCGGGATCAGGGAAAATGCCAGCTACCCGCATTACATCGGCAATGCCGGTATTGTCAAAGAAAAAGATCTGGTTCTGATGGATTATGGATGTACTTATAACGGACTTTACTCAGACATGACGAGAACCGTGTTTGTAGGAGAACCGGATGAGCAGTTAAGAGAAGCCTATGAGCTGGTAAAAAGAGCCAACGAAGAGGCCGAAAAGCTGGTAAAAGAAGGAGCCTGGATCCCGGATATTGACAAAAAGGCCAGGGATGTCCTGGATGAAAAGGGATATGCCAAAACTCTGATCAACAGGCTTGGACACGGAGTAGGCTATACTATTCACGAAGCACCCGACATCAAGCAGTCCGATATGCGAAAACTGGAAAAAGGAATGGCTTTTTCTATTGAACCGGGCATCTATATTGGCGGTGATTTCGGAATCCGTATTGAGGATGTCGTGATCGTCAATGAAAAAGGCGAAGGCGAAATCCTGAACAAGTCCACAAAAGAACTGATCATCCTCTGATCCATGGCACACAAAACGGGGCTGTCGCACTAAACGCAATCTATACATCTGGTATGGATAACGTTTAATGCGACAGCCCCGTTTCTATTCATGAACCGCATTTCTTCCATTTCTTCGGTAAGATCACACCCCGAACTTCCTCTGTGCGATCTCAGCCAGAACCTCTGCTGTCCCTCTGACTCCAAGCATACTTGAATCTATCATGACCTGCTTGCTGTCGGCATCTCCGGGTGCATATTTTGCGTAGCGTCTGTGGTAGGCAGTACGCGCCTTATCTACCTTGTAGATCATCTTTGTCGCTTCCTCCGGCTTCATATTCAGCACTTCCACACAGTTTTTGTAACGTGCCTCCACCGGCGCATAAATATATATATTCAAAACATTTCTGTGATCACGGAAAATATAATCTGCACACCTTCCTACAATGATACAGGAGTCTTTTTCTGCCATCTCGCGGATGACTTCCTTCTGTACATTGTAGATCTCATCCTGCTTCGCAACAGAATCAGAACCCAGCGGAAGCAGCATCGAAAAAAGGTTCGTACTGTAGGTTTCTTCGTGCTCACTGATCTTGGATACCGGAAGGTGCATCTTTCTTGACGTTTCCTCTACGATATCCCTGTCATAATATTCGATACCAAGAATCTCGGACATCTCTCTTGCGATCGGACGTCCCAGACTGCCAAACTGTCTTGTAATCGTAATGATAAACTTTTTGTTTTTATTTACCATAATAGCCACCTCATCCCTAACTATTCAGAATCCTCGAAAGGAACGCTCTCGTTCTGTCGTTCTTTGGATTTGTAAACATTTCCGAAGGCTTGCCTTCTTCTACCACATATCCGTCTGCCATAAAGATAACTCGATCTGCCACATCTCTTGCAAATCCCATCTCATGAGTTACTACGATCATCGTCATTCCGGATTTAGCCAGATCCTTCATGACATTCAGAACCTCACCTACAAGCTCCGGGTCAAGAGCAGAAGTCGGTTCATCAAAAAGCAAAGCTCTCGGCTCCATTGCAAGGGCCCGTGCGATCGCCACACGCTGCTGCTGTCCGCCGCTCAATGTAGATGGCTTGTTATTGGCCTTGTCTGCCATATTAACCTTACCCAGAAGTTCCATAGCCTTAGTTCTGGCTTCTTCTTTGTTTTTCTTTTTCGTCAGTACCGGAGCCAGCATTACATTCTCAAGGACTGTTTTCATCGGAAAAAGATTAAACCTCTGAAAAACCATTCCAACTTCCTCGCGGAAATCACGAAGCTTCATCTCACCTCCGGTAATGCTCTTTCCATCATACTCAATCTCGCCTCCGGTCGGTGTCTCAAGCTGATTGATGCAGCGAAGAAGGGTACTTTTTCCGGAACCGGACGGCCCGATGATGCAGACAACCTCGCCTTCCTCCACGTCGATATTTACATCACGCAGAACCTCAAGATCATCAAATCTTTTCTGCAAATTAGATATTTTAATCATATGCCATTACCCCCTGATCTTTCTTTCTACCTGCTTCTGCAAAATGATAAGAACAGAAATCAGCACAACATAAAAAACAGCTCCTGTTGTATAGGCCTGAATGGTCTTGAAACTGATCGCAGCATAGTTCTGGATCTGCTTGGTGATCTCATTTACGACGATAACAGAAAGCAGTGCCGTATCCTTTACAGAAATGATAAACTGGTTAAAAAGTGCCGGAAGCATGGAACGAAATGCAGGCGGAATGATCAGATGAACCAGTGTCTGTGTCGGAGTCAGTCCAAGGGAAAGTCCCGCTTCTCTCTGTCCCGGATCAATACTGTCCAGAGAACCTCTGACGATCTCAGCGATAAACGCACCGGAGTTGATCGTGATAACTATGATACCTGCAGTATTACTGCTCAGATCTATACCTGTCATTTTCGGAATTACAAAGTATACATACAAAGCCTGTACGATCAATGGTGTCGCACGAATGATCCAGATATATACTCCTGCGATCGCTTTGGCAATACGTGATCTGGTCTGGAGTGCAAAGCCTGCCAGAGCGCCCAGCAGAAATCCCAGCAGGATACCAACTACTGCAATATAAATCGTTACTTTTAACCCACGAAACAGCATGGGGAGCAAAACATTCAAAAAACTTAAATCCATAGGGTAATCCCTCACTTTCTTTCCGGAAAATCAGCAGATCCCGGTCATGATCTGACCGGAAATCTCCTGACTTTCCCTCTGTTTTTTTATACTTCCGAAACTCTGTGCCTGACTGTACAGGGATACTCCGGAAATACATTTTCTCCGGAATTACTCAAGCCACTCTTTTACCAGTTTATCGATTGTTCCGTCATCTGTCAGATCTTTGATCGCCTGATTGAAGGTATCAATGATGCCTTCATTTGCGGATACACAATCTTTGGAAATTGCAATTGCGTATGGTGCCTGGCCCTGATTAAACTCATCACCTACAACTTCCAGCTTCGTTCCGTCTGTTGTCTTAATATAATAGTAAGCATTCGGTCCGTCCTGGATAACCGCATCAACTTTGCCCTGCTCCAGAGATTCATATGCGGTTGTGATGGTATCATGTACCTCAAGGCGGTCATCGGAAACGCCGTTGTTTGTACAGTACAGGTGAGAAGCGGTTCCTTTTTCTACTGCGATCTTATAATCTCCTTTTACAAGTGTATCAATATCCGTAATTTCTGAAGGAGATGTCTCTTTGTTGATCATGACAACCTGGCCGGAATCACGGTAAGTATCGGTAAAGTCCATAACCTCTTTTCTCTCATCAGTTGCACACAGGGCAGCCATGCCGAAGTCAAGCTTTCCTTCTGCAAGTGAGGTTGTCAGAGCGGAATAGTCCATTACCTGAATATCTCCATCCAGTTCAAATCCCAGATAATCCTGAAGAGCATTCATAAGATCAAGGTCAAATCCGATCAGTGTAGTTCCGTCTGTATCATAATAGGTAAACGGAGCAAACAATGCAGTCGTTCCAAAAGAAAGCTTTACTCCTTCCAGGGAACCTTTTACAGAATCAGTGGAGTCTGCTGCAAATACTGCGGCATTTATCCCAAGTGCCATAGCTGCGGATAAACCAATTGCCATAAATCTTTTCACTGTTTTTTTGTTCATAATAATGTCCTCCTTATTTATCCGGGTGACCGGGAAGTATGTATCCTGCCATAAAAGGATACAAAAAAGGCGCTCACTTGATTTAAGTGAACGCCGTTGTTCCTGTCCGTCGGTTTATGCTGAGTATCTTAGCAGTGCTGTCTGAGATTGTCAATACTTATGACCCCTACGATTTTTCATGTCTTTTGGAATGCACATAACAAATCGTAATGTCTGGTGTTACGTGATGAACTTTTATGAATGTCATGCAGAATCGTAATGTGCGAATTTGCAAAAGTGTATTGCCAAGGTCATAAGTATCCGTTATAATTGCCTCAACCAACGGGGGTAACTCTTATGAACAGATAAGAGATGCCTCCGTTTTTGTTTTTCAAGAAAGGAGATAATGACTATGGATTTTGTCTTTGCTCTGAAACAGAATGTCGGTGCTCCGTCTGTCGCCGTAGTAAAAGAAGGCGAACTGGTCAAAAGAGGACAGTTACTCGCAGCCAAACCAGCCGGTGCACTTGGAACTTATCTTTATTCCAGTATTGATGGAAAAGTAAAGTCCATAACTGAAAACGAGATTATTATAGAAGAGCTGAATACAAACTTTGATCAGTATATTCCATTAAAAAAAAACACCCCCGGTGAACTCATCGACGAAGCCGGTATCGTAGGTCTCGGCGGTGCAGGATTTCCCACCTCTGTAAAACTGAATGCAGATTTCAAAGGAAACGGAACTGTCATCGTCAACGCAGCGGAATGTGAACCGATCCTCTCCCACAATATAGAAAGGATTGAACAGGAACCTGAAAAAATCCTGAAAGGTCTTTCCATTGTTATGGATCTGGTACACGCTTCCAGAGGCATTATCGGCATCAAAGGTATTCATCAGAAAGCGATCCAGGCACTGGAGGATCATATTTCCGATAAAAATACTTCTGATAAGAAAGTATCCATTTTTGAACTGGAAAACATTTATCCGATGGGCGAAGAAAGAGCCCTGATCCGGGAAACACTTGGTATTCTCCTGAATCCGGAACAGCTCCCTCTCGAAGCTTCTGCGATCGTCATTAATGCAGAGACACTTCTTCGTATCTATGAAGCCGTAGAGCTTAAGAAACCTCTTATAGATAAGGATATGACAGTTGCCGGAAAGCTGAGCGAGGACGGAAGCATTCATATTTTAAAGGATGTTCCGATCGGCATGAAGGTTGCCGACGTACTTGCCAGAGTCGGAGGTGTCGGTCCTGAATACGGCGAGCTGATCATGGGCGGTCCTTTCACCGGTAAACGTACATCCCCGGATGCCCCGGTAGTCAAGACCACCGGAGGAATTATCGCAGCTGAAGCTTTTCTTCCCGCACCTGACAAGATCGGACTCCTGGTCTGTGCCTGTGGTGCTAACAAAGAACGTCTCGAAGAACAGGCCAAAAGCATGGGAGCCGAGGTTGTCGGCGTAGAATACTGCAAGCAGGCAAAAGAAGTCAGAGGCAGCCGCAAATGCGAGAACCCCGGCCGATGTCCCGGACAGGTCCAGAAAGTCATGAACCTGAAGAAAGCAGGCGCCAAAGCCGTACTTATCAGTAACTGCACAGACTGCACCAATACGGTAATGTCCTGTGCCCCACAGTTGAAACTGCCAGTCTATCACTGTACCGATGGTGCACTTCGGGCTGTCAATTATAAATTAATAAGGAGATTTCACAAGGAAGCTTAATGGTTACTGTTCACACACCACTATCCCGCGAGGTGTTTTGGCATGAATATGCCAAAATCCCGAGACATACAAGC
>CAVCYJ010000124.1:0-8749 GCA_963605995.1 Holdemanella biformis
GGGATGCCATGATTATAGAATGATACCCAAATCCGGAAAAGATGAAAGAAGGGGAATGTCGCACTAATTGCTTAGTACGACATCCCCCTTTTCTTGTATATGCAGCTTAAGCCGTTAATTGGTATCTGAAGTATCATCATCTGAAGAAGCTGTATCTGAAGAAGCCTCTTCGCTGGAGGTATCTGAGTCTGAGCCGGAGGATGTGGCGGACACATTGCTGCTGTGATACTCAGCAGTGAAGGCAGTGCCTTCAGCAGTAGAAATCCAGGAGCTTCGTTCATTGATCTTTTCGAGGATTCTTGTGGCTTCATCGCCTTCGGCAGGTGTTGGCTGATAATTGTTATAGCCTTCATAAGCGGCAGAAGAAATGGAACAGGGAATGATATTTGTCACATTGTCTGTCTTAACTCCATCAGCATCGACAGTAAAGGTCTGCTGATAAATCATGGTATCCATATCACTTGGAGAACTGTTGCCGCCGAAGCAGAAGTTTCCAAGACTGTATACGATGTTCTTACCCTTGTAAGTCTCGATTCCCTGAAGCACATGTGGATGATGACCGCATACAAGATCGGCACCCTCATCAATAGCCAGATGTCCGAGAGTAGTCTGATTGGTGTCCGGAACAGTTTCTGTCTCATTGCCCCAGTGAAAGATCACCACGATCAGCTGTGCTCCATCGGTCTTTACTTTTGCGATATTATCCTTTAACTGCTGTTCGCGGCCGAGATGATCATTCAACTCATAGATGCCGACTAATCCAATTTTGATTCCTTTTATATCCATAACAGCTGTTTCATCATATCCAAAATGCACGATTCCGGCATCATCCAGTGCCGTCAGGGTATCAGTGAAGCTCTGGTCGCCGTAATCATGACTGTGATTATTTGCAGTATTTACTGCCTCCACGGAACTTCCCGACAAAATAGAGGCATAGGATGCGGGAGCCTTGAATGCGAAAGTCTTATCTTCACGTTCGTCAGAGTCGGTCAGAGTTCCCTCGAAATTTGCAATGGTCAGATCATCGGCAGAGAAAATATTTCTTACATTCTGAAGAAAATAATCTGCCCCGTAATTTTCATAATAGGCATTTAAACTGGTACTGTAGTCGAATGTTTCGTCCGTGCCAAGTGTACAGTCACCGACAACGCTGAGTGTCAGAGAAACAGGAGAAGAAACTGTGGTGTCGGAAACATCTGTTTCTGAGGTATCGGTAGAAGTATCCGTGGATACAGCATTCTGAGAGAGGGACTTTCGGGACTGCATGTATCTGCTGCATCCCCGGATTCCGGCCAGGATGAGTGCAATGAGCAGAAGGAATATGCCAATCCCGGCTGCAATGAACAGCCTCTGCCTTTTTTTTCGGTAGTATTTTGATCTCTTATAAATGTTTTTTCTGCGGACAGAAGAAGATTTTGCCCGGGAACGTTTAGGGGATTGTGAATTCATATGTATGATTCTCGCTTTCGTATAGTTATGTTCATAAAGCTAAATGAGTGCCACCGGAACACAGCACTCTCAAACATTCGGAATCCGCTCACATACCACGTTACTGAGAACGGAGTGAACAGTAACAGTATATAAAGAATTCACAGAATCGTCAATAAATAAGTCTTTTCATAAACACATATTTTTGTTATAATATTATGACAAAAGATTACATAAATGTTACAGACAGAGGAAGAGGTAATGAAAACACTGATATTTAATGGTTCTCCACGAAAACATGGCGAAACGGCATATATGATCCGGACTCTGCAGGAGGCTCTTGGCGGGGAATACAGGGTGGTTGATGCGTACAGAGCAGATATCCGTCCGTGTGCAGACTGCAGATGGTGTTTTGAGCATGCAGGGTGTGCAATCAGGGATGAGTGGCAGGAGGTATTTTCCTATATTGAAGAATGTGATCATATCATTATGGCATCTCCGGTATATTTCGAGGAGATTACGGGAATGTTGCTTGCTGTGATGAGCAGACTGCAGACCTGTTTCAGTGCCAGATATATCCGCAGGGAAGAACCTGTTCCCAAAAGGAAAACAGGTGGAGTACTTCTTGTGGCAGGTAGTATCGGACCGAGAGAAAAAGCGGAAAGTACCGCAGAGATGCTTTTGAAGCAGATGAACTGCAGCAGTCTGGGAACGGTGTATGTGAACTGCACAGATAAAGTATCGGTCAGAGACAGGGAAGATATCCTGCAGGAAATAAGAGGACTTGCAGATAAACTGACCACGGAAAAAATACATGATAAACAGTGCCTGTCTTGAAAAATGAAAGGATGAAAAAAATGAGAAAAATAAAATACTTTATGATTACGGGAATGATTCTGGCATCTATCGGACTTGCAGGGTGCGGAAAAAAAGCAGAAGACGACATCACGAACAAAGAGGTTTTTCAGGATGACCTGCAGCCATTGACAGAAGAAGAACTCGATGAAATGGATGCAGATACTTCTTCGGATGAAGATATGACGCAGATTGATGAACCTGATGAAGATGAAGACAGCACAGATACTACAGGTGCAACGGAAACAACAGAAACAACGGAAACAACAGCTGAAAAATAAAACTGAAATCTCGTATACAAAACAAGGATAAAATAAAAAGAGGGTACCACATCAACATCCGCTTCTGATGAACATGTGGTACCCTCTTTTGCAGAGAATGTCTGTCAGGAGAGAACTTCGTTTGTAAGCTCGTCTCCATTCATAAATGCTCTTGCATTTTCCATAGTAGTTTCAGCAATATTGGTCATTGCCTCTTTGGTAAAGAATCCCTGATGAGAAGTCATCACTACATTCGGGAAAGAAAGAAGTCGTTGAGTAATGGAACTCTGCAGAATACGTTCAGACATATCCTCGAATACGAAATCTGTTTCCTCTTCGTAAACGTCCAGTCCAACTGCGGAAAATTTATGCTCGCGGATTCCGGAGATCAGGTCTTCTGTTTTGATCAGGCCACCGCGGGAGGTGTTCACAAGGATTACACCGTCTTTCATCTTTGAGATGGTTTCTTCGTTAATGATATGTTTGGTTTCTTCTGTAAGCGGGCAGTGAAGGCTGATGAGATCACTGGCAGCCAGAAGTTCATCCAGAGATACATATTCCAGGTAATCCAGGCTCCTGTTCGGGAAAAGATCATAAGCGATAACTCTCATGTCAAAGCCTTTGCAGATTTTTGCCATTGCCTGACCGATTTTACCGGTACCGATAATTCCGGCAGTTTTCTGATAAAGGTTAAGCCCCATCAGACCACTTAAGGAAAAGTTGTTCTCGCGGCATTTGATATATGCCTTATGTGTGTGGCGGTTTGCAGTAAGTGCAAGAGCCATGGCATGCTCTGCAACTGCTTCCGGAGAATATCCCGGAACACGCAGAACTTTCATTCCGAATTTGTGGGCGGTTTCCAGATCTACATTATTATAGCCTGCACAGCGCATAAGGATCAGTTTCACACCCTGAGCGTTCAGCTCTTCAATGATAGGGGTGCTCAGATCTGCATTTACAAAGGCGCAGATTGCTTCATATCCTTTTGCAAGAGATGCAGTTTCTTCAAGAATATTTGCTTCGGTGAATTTGATTGTGATTTCCGGATAGGAAGGAAGAAGCTTTTCAAAAAATTCTTCGTCGTAGTTTTTTGTGCCGTAAAATAAGATTTTCATAAATATTAGCTCCTCTCTGGCTTGTATATCTGTGCGACATACTTACCGTGAAAATTGTAACGTTAATTTCAGGCATGGATATAAAAATGATATGCTGCCATTAACGTTTTTTGTATGATACAGCAGAAGATCCGTAAGCTGCAGGATCTCACTGCTGACAGGTATACATTATAAAAGATTTTATATGGAAAGAAAAGCAAATTTCGGATAAAAATTCTCAAGTATTTCCTAAAATACAATTTGCAGGATCGTTTTTTCAGTATTCTGGAATAAGTGTGTGCAAAAAAAGAAAAAATATACAGGATATTACCGCGATTATTACGGATAATATCCTGTATTGATAATTCTGCAGAGTCGGGCAGATAAAAGATTCGTTAAAGATAAAAGCATCTGCTGCAAATATTCAGTAATGACAGATCATTTTCCGAGAGAATAGAGATCTTCATAAAATTTCGGATAGGAAATCCTGACGCAGTCACCGTCCTGAATATTAAAATCACCGTCACAGATTGTACCTGCCACAGCAAAAGACATGGCAATACGATGATCCAGATAGGAATTAATCTCTGCACCGTGAAGTGGTTTGCCGCCATGAATGATCATGCCGTCATCGGTCGGCTGGATATCGGCACCCATGCGCTTCAGACCCTCTGTTACGACTGCGATACGGTCGGATTCTTTTACCTTTAGTTCCTGGGCATCTTTAATAACTGTAGTCCCCTCTGCAAAAGCGGCCATCACAGCGATCATCGGGATTTCATCGATCAGTGTCGGGATGATCTCACCTTCCACGGTAGTTCCGTGCAGACTGCTGGTACGGATCAGCAGGTCGGCGGTAGGTTCCCCCTCTGTACTTGCATTCAGCAGCGTAATATCAGCACCCATGGCTTTGCACACACGAAGCATTCCGTCTCTGGTAGGATTGATGCCTACGTTTTTAAGAAGGATTTCGCTTCCGGGAGTGAGAAGTCCCGCTGCGATAAAATAAGCAGCAGAAGAAATATCTCCGGGTACTCTGATCTCACGGCCGTTCAGTACGGGCTCCGGTTTGATAGAAGCTGTTGTTCCCCGGGAGGTCACGGTTGCACCGAAGTAATTCAGCATAATTTCCGTATGATTTCTGGAAAGAACAGGTTCCGTAACACTGGTGATGCCATCTGCATACATACCTGCCAGAAGTACGCAGGATTTTACCTGTGCGGAAGCAACCGGTGACTGATAGTGAATGGCATGCAAAGGCTTCCCTGTGATACGTAAAGGAGCACATCCGTTGTCTTTCAGGCTTACGATATCAGCACCCATGGAGAGAAGAGGAGTCATGATTCTCTTCATAGGACGTGACTGGATGGAAGCATCTCCGTTTAATTCGCTGGTAAAAGACTGGCCTGCCAGAATTCCGGAGATCAGCCTGGTGGTAGTTCCACTGTTTCCGACATCCAGAATTTCGGATGGGGTACTGAGCCCGTGGAGCCCTTTTCCATGAACAAGGATTTCAGAAGCGTTTCTTTCGATATCAATTCCCATTTTCCGGAAACAGGAGATAGTAGAGAGACAGTCAGCTCCCTCCAGAAAATGTGTGATCTTTGTTGTTCCCTGTGCAAGAGAACCGAACATAACTGCACGGTGGGAGATGGATTTATCGCCCGGTACAGCAAGTTCTCCCCTGAGGTTTGTCTGTTTTTTTATTTCCATGTTTGATTCCTGCCTGTTTTTATAATATTTCGTAACTGTTCCGTATCCTTGCCGTTACGAGTCAAAATCCATTGGTAGCAAAAGGCTTTCCTGTTTAGCGTTCGTAAACAATATAGTTTCTCTTTCGCAGGAGTGCGGCTCCTTTTTCCATAGAGGTTCCATCGTAGAACTCAATTTTAAGAACACCTTCTTCGAATTCGCGGTTATGAATGATACCGATATTCTTAATACTGATTTTTTCCATTGCCAGAATAGTAGCGATCGTAGCAATACCGCCGGCCTCATCTGCGATATCCAGATACAGGACATAAGCCTTCTTCAGAAGGCCATTGTCTACTACATCAATGGAATCGCGGTAATCTCTGGAACTTGCAAACATCTGATACAGACTCTTGGAATCCTTGTTGTCTACAAAACATTTGATCTGAACCAGCAGACGGATATAGTCATCCAGTACATTGGAAATATTCTGATTATTTTCTACACAGATCTGTTCCCACATAATCGGAGAAGAGGAAGCAATACGTGTGATATCACGGAATCCTCCGGCGGCGATAGTTTTCATATATTCCTGGTCACTGTCCAGCATATTGACAAGATTTACCAGTGCAGAAGCAATGATGTGAGGCAGATGGCTGACTCCGGCAGTGATAAAATCGTGTTCTTCACTTGTGAGGACCATGGGAATGGCTCCCAGGGAGGAAATCAGTTCTGTAAAATCAGTCAGTCTGTCCAGCGCAACCTCGCCGCCGGGAGTAATGATATAATAAGCATTCTCGATCAGCCGGTCGCTGGAAGCCTCGAATCCTGTTTTCTCAGAACCCGCCATCGGATGACCTCCGATAAAGCGGGCTTCCATGCCCAGCCGTTCCACTTCTTTATGGATAATCCCCTTGACACTTCCAACATCAGTGATAATAGTGTCAGAACCGATATTTTCTTTAAAATATTCCAGGTATTTTACATTAAATTCAACAGGTGCGCACAGAAAAATGTAGTCACAGCTCTTAAAGCGCTCATCGTGTTCCTCACATACTGCATCGATCATATTGCTGCTGACTGCTGTGGCAAGTGTTTCCCGATCCTGGTCATATGCAAGGATACGGTAATCTTCGTGGTATTTTCGGATGGCCTTGGCAATGGAACCGCCAATCAGTCCGAGACCGATAAAACCGATAGTTTTCATAGTGGTTTTTGCATCCTTTCAGGTAACTTATTAGTATAATTTATTATTGTAAAGGATATGATTTGAAAAGTCAATTCATACGGATGCTTTTGCACATAAATAAATTAAAGTGAAAAAGTAACTGCCGCGTTTAACCGAATCAGGGGAATAACCGGTTTCGATTGTGAATAACCGGTTGATATCATATGTTCATCTAAGCTAAAATTAACAGATGGGGCTGGCGAAAATCGCTGAAAATATAAAAAATGTTCATTAATTTACAAGGAGTTCACAAAAAAAGATGTTAAAATTTCATAAAATACTTGAAAAATATAAAAAAATTTAGTAATATATAACTATATCGTTGCCGTACATATTACAGGCGGCACAGCAGCTTATTGTTTATTGCGGAAAATATCAGTGATGATGCGGTGAACAGTAACGACATAACAGACAAACAGGGAGGTACGCAACATGGATGTATTTAGAACTGACCGAATCAGAAATGTAGTCCTTTTGGGTCATGGGGGCGCTGGCAAGACTACACTGGCAGAGGCAATGGCTTATCTGGCAGGAATGACTAACCGTCTCGGAAGAGTTGAGGATGGCAATACTGTCAGCGATTATGACAAAGAAGAGATTAAGAGACATTTTTCCATTTCTACCACATTGATCCCGGTACCATGGGATAAGATGAAGATCAATGTGCTGGATACTCCCGGATATTTCGATTTCGTAGGCGAAGTAGAAGAAGCAGTAAGCGCAGCAGATGCAGCGATCATTGTAGTTTCCGGTAAGGCAGGTGTTCAGGTTGGAACACAGAAGGCATGGAACTTATGTGAGAAATATAAACTGCCGAGAATGATCTTTGTTACGGATATGGATGTAGATGATGTCAGCTATCGTAAGGTTGTAGAACAGCTCACAGAACTCTACGGCAAGAAGATCGCACCGCTTCACTTCCCGATCCGTGAAGACGGTAAATTCGTAGGATATGTAAACGTTGTAAAACAGGCAGGACGTAAATACATAGATAAAGGTAAGAAAGAGGAATGTGAGATTCCTGAATACCTGGATGAATATCTGGAGAAATATCATGATATCCTGATGGAATCTGTGGCAGAAACCAGCGAAGAGTTCATGGATCGTTATTTCGAGGGAGATACTTTCTCAGTAACAGAGGTTTCCGCAGCACTTGCAATGAACGTACAGGAAGCATCGATCGTACCTGTATGCATGGGTTCGCCGATCAATCTTCGCGGTGTATCCAACTTACTGGATGATATCTGCGGATATTTCCCAAGTCCGGATAAACGTTCCTGCAACGGAATCGCACAGAAGACCAATGAGATCTTTGAAGCAAACTACGATTTCACAAAAGCGAAATCCGCATATGTATGGAAAACGATCGCAGATCCGTTCCTTGGCAAATATTCTCTTATCAAAGTATGCTCCGGTGTTATCAAATCCGATGATACTCTGGTAAACGTAGAGAGGGGCGATGAAGAACGCCTGAACAAATTATATGTACTGGAAGGCTCAAAGCCGATCGAAGTTCCTGAACTTCATGCGGGTGACATCGGTGCCATTGCCAAATTAAACAGTGTGCAGACCGGAGACAGCCTTGCAACAAAGGCAAATCCGATTCTTTATGCAAAATCAGTGATTTCCACACCGTATACCTGCAAGAGATTCAAGGCAGTGAAGAAAGGTGACGAGGATAAGATTTCCCAGGCACTGGCCAAGATGATGAGTGAGGATAAGACACTCCGTGTAGTGAACGACAGTGCAAACCGTCAGAGCCTTATCTATGGTATCGGCGACCAGCATCTGGATATCGTTGTCAATAAATTAAAAGAACGCTATAAAGTGGACGTAGAGCTGAGCAAACCGAAGGTTCCGTTCCGTGAGACTATCCGCAAAAACTCTGACGTTGAAGGCAAACATAAGAAACAGTCCGGAGGACATGGACAGTACGGACACGTTAAGATGCGTTTCGAGCCGTCAGGTGATCTGGAGACACCTTATGTATTCGAGCAGGTTGTAGTAGGCGGCGCAGTTCCGAAAAACTACTTCCCGGCAGTTGAGAAAGGTCTGCAGGAATGTGTATTAAAAGGACCTCTGGCTGCGTATCCGGTAGTTGGTGTGAAAGCTACATTATATGACGGTTCCTATCATCCGGTAGACTCCTCGGAAATGGCATTCAAGATGGCAACGATCCTTGCATTTAAGAA
>CAVCYJ010000125.1:0-8656 GCA_963605995.1 Holdemanella biformis
AAGAAATCCGTTACTGTTCAGACCGTAAAGAAGAGAAAGACCACGGTGCAGACAAAGGAAGCTTCCTTGGCAGCAAATTAAAAGACGGTGACCGCGTAGTTATGATCGAAGATGTAACAACTTCCGGAAAATCTATGGAAGAAACAGTACCAAAGGTAAAAGGTGCAGCCAATGTGGAAATCGTTGGTCTTATGGTATCTCTTGACCGTATGGAAGTCGGAAAAGGCGGTGTGAAATGTGCGCTTGATGAAGTGCATGACCTTTATGGATTTGAAACGAATGCTATCGTAACCATGCAGGAGGTAATCGAACATCTTTATAATAAAGAATATAAAGGAAAAGTAATCATCGACGATACACTGAAAGCCGCCATTGATGCATATTATGAGCAGTACGGTGCAAAATAGGCAAAAACAGGCAGCGAGGAAATCAATAAATGTATTTCATTCTGCGAAAGCAGATAATTAATATTGATAAAAGCGAGGATGACTATGAACGAAAAAATTTATAAAACAATGTCTTCCACAGGAGCATGCAGTCTGGCAGTCGGAATTATTGTGCTGACTACCGGAATCGTAACAGGGATTATGATGATCATAAATGGCGCAAGGCTGTTGAAAAAGAAATCAGAAATATTAATATGAAAAAAGAAACAAAGCGTATCATTCAGATCTGGGGAAAGATTCTGTTTGTACTGTATGTTCTGGCACTGGTCTATTTTCTCTTTTTCTCGGAAAAGTACGGGAGAGTCGCATTGCAGGAAAGACAATACAGATATAATCTGATTCCGTTTGTTGAGATACGGCGTTTTTGGGTGTACAGGGAACAGCTTGGATTTGCGGCGGTATTTGCCAATCTGTTTGGCAATGTGGCGGGATTTATGCCTTTTGGGTTTATATTACCTGTTATTTCCTGGAAAATGAGGAGCGGCTGGATGATCATACTGTCCGGATTTGGACTCAGTGCGGCAGTGGAAATCATTCAGCTCATCACGAAAGTAGGATGCTTTGATGTAGATGATATGATTATGAACACAGCAGGAGCAGCACTGGGATATCTGTTTTTCTTTATCTGTGATCATCTGAGGAGAAGAATTTATGGCAAAAAGATATAGGTATGCGTTTGCGAAAAAAAAAGAGGCTCAAAAAGGCAAGCTTTCCACCGGACTGGCAGTTGCTTCGTTAGTTTTGTTTGTGATCGCAGTTTTGCTGTCATTTTTTATGAATGGAAGCTTTGGTTATATTGTGGGTGGAGTCGGGCTGTGTGCGATGCTGCTTTCTGTTTATGGATTTGCAATGGGGCTGATGAGCTTTGCAGAGGAAGGCAGGACGCACAGAACGAGCATGATCGGTTCTATTGCAAACGGAATCATAATGATCGGATGGCTTGGGATTTTCCTGATGGGACTTTCGGGCTGAGAGATGGAAAAAGGAGAAAATAACTTGGACGAATGGGTAATGGAACGGTATGAACTGGCGAAAGAAAGAATTTCTCAGATACCGAATGAAAAGATGGTAAAAGAACCATACAGCAGTTTTTTTACAAAGGAAGCCGCATTTTTACAGCAGGTGACAACCGTGATGGACAGAGGAACATACGGAAAAAGCCTTGAAGAGCTGCAGAAACAGAATCATGAGTTATATCAGGATATTTTGCCGCAGAATTATGAAGGCTCATATGGCAATCCTGCATATGCACAGAAGAAACTGGGAGAATATGGCAGAGAGTTTACCTTCCTTTATGCGGAACTGCATGGAGCAATTGGTTATGCTTTTGAAAAAAAAGCCTGGGATCTGACGGTTGTACTTGAACTTTTTCTTGAAATTTATTCTGCATTTTCGCAGGAAGAGATTCCAACTGAAAAACAGGTAAAAGAAATCCTGATTTCCTATATAAACGATTATTGTCAGGATATGGTAGAGGAACGTATCAGAGAAGCAATTGATCCGGAGAATAACTTCATTGTAAAAATGATCATGGAATCTGATCTGAGTGATCTGAGTTATCTGTATCAGACCGGTGAATATGTATCAGAGAATGAATTGAAAACAGCAGAGTTTCTGAACTCTCTTTCTCAGAAAGAAATCGATGAGATGGCACGTACGTACACAGAGGGCTATCGCATTGGTTTCATTACAGGAAGAAAAGACATTACAAAGAAAAAGACAGTTAATATCCGCTATCATCTGGGATTTGAGCGTATGGTAAAAGCTGCTGTCCTTCAGTTTGAACAGATGGGACTTCAGACAGTTATCTATCGTCATGCACTTCATGCGGTAAACAGACGTAATCAGTTCAGAAGCGGCTTTACAGGCGGAACAGCAAATCCACAGTTTGATTATGATCACAGACAGGACAGTGCATTATTCATGGACGCTGATTTTGTGAAGCGTAAACTTCGTGCGATGCAGATATCCTATGATGAATATGAGGAACTTGCGGCGGTACACGGTGGTCCGGCTGTGATCGAAACATTTGGTGAAAGACCATTTTCACCGGTAAGTAAACCGGAGAGCTGGACTTTTACAGAAGCACAGCAGAAGCTCCAGCTTGAACTGGACAATGAATCCGGTCAGATTACAAATCGCTATATCAGAGGAGATGAGAGAAGCTTCACTATCATAGCCTATCCAATACCTGAGATTGGAGAGAACTTTCCTGAGATTTTCCGTGAGATCGTCAAGATCAACACTCTGGATTACAGGAAATATCAGAAAATCCAGCAGACGATCATTGATACGCTTGATACATGTGAGTGGGTAGAGATTAAAGGAAAAGGAGAGAACGAGACAGATTTGCTCATTCATCTCCATACACTGACGGATCCGAAAACACAGACAAACTTTGAAAACTGTGTGGCAGATGTAAATATCCCGTTAGGGGAAGTATTCACTTCACCGGTACTCGCGGGAACCGGCGGTGTACTCCATGTTTCCAGTGTATACCTCAATGGCCTGCAATTTCGGGATCTGAGACTGGTATTCGACTGTGGACAGGTTATTGAATACAGTTGTGCAAATTTTGATACGGAAGAAGAGAATCGCAAATATATTGAGGATAACATTCTGTTTCATCATCCGAAGCTTGCAATGGGAGAATTTGCCATTGGTACGAATACAACGGCCTATGTGGCAGCGCAGAAATATGATATTGCAGATAAACTTCCGATTCTCATTGCTGAGAAAATGGGACCACATTTTGCTGTTGGTGATACCTGCTACAGCTGGGCTGAGGATACCCCGGTTTATAATCCGGATGGAAAAGAAATTATCGCAAGAGATAATGAAATCTCTGAGATGAGAAAAGAAGATGTAAGCCTGGCATATTACGGATGTCACACGGATATTACGATTCCATATGATGAGCTTGGCAGTATACGTACTGTTGATGATGACGGAGAGATGACTTCTATTATTGAAGATGGTCGTTTTGTGCTTCCGGGAACTGAGGCACTGAATGAACCATTTGAAAAATAACAGTGACTTTAAAATAGAGAGACGGATGATTTCATCCATGATATCACAGAAACATCAGGAAGTGATTTTTTGCCGCACAAAAAAAATCAGTATCCCTAAATATTTCTTTGTTGTAATATTGTTGACAGAAAAAGGGAATCTTAGTAGAATTTACGGTTAGAGAGGGTTTTGAGAAAATCTTTTCTGACCGTACTTTTTTTATCAATCAAATTTCAAAAAGATCCTGTCAGCAGGATTTTCCGCCTGTAGTGGATTACTTTAGAGATGTGATTTCTCTGCAGCAGACGGATTACCGGGGATACTTGAGAAGAAAAGGAGAATAATCATGGCAAAAGTAGGAATTGTGATGGGCAGCGACTCAGATATGCCGATCATGAGTAAAGCAGCAGACATTCTGGAGAAACTGGGAATTGATTATGAGATGAAGATCATTTCTGCACACAGGGAACCGGATGTCTTTTTTGAATATGCAAAAACAGCCGAGGAAAAGGGATTTAAGGTAATCATAGCAGGTGCAGGCATGGCAGCCCATCTGCCGGGAATGTGCGCGGCGATTTTTCCAATGCCGGTTATCGGAATTCCTATGCACACAACTTCACTTGGAGGAAGAGATTCCCTTTATTCCATTGTACAGATGCCGTCCGGAATTCCGGTTGCAACCGTTGCTATTAACGGCGGAGCTAATGCAGGGCTTCTGGCAGCTAAAATCCTTGCAACATCAGATGCAGAGCTTCTTGCAAAGTTAAAAGCTTACAGTCAGGATTTAAAAGAACAGGTAGAAGCAAAAGACGCAAGATTACAGGAAGTCGGATATAAGAATTACTAAGCAGAGATGCCGACTGATGGCAGCAGTTCTGTGAATTACAATCAAAAGCATAAGACGGAGGATAATTATGGATTATAAGACCGCTGGAGTAGATATTGAAGCAGGATATAAATCAGTAGAGCTGATGAAAGAACACGTAAAAAGAACCATGCGGGAAGAAGTTCTGGGAGGTCTGGGTGGATTTTCCGGCGCATTTTCCCTTGCCAAAATCAAAGACATGGAGGAACCTGTACTGTTATCAGGCACAGACGGATGCGGAACCAAGGTAAAACTGGCAATGGTAATGGATAAACATGATACGATCGGTATTGATGCAGTTGCTATGTGCGTAAATGATATCGCGTGTGCAGGCGGAGAGCCATTATTCTTCCTTGATTATATTGCCTGTGGCAAGAATTATCCGGAAAAAATCGCCGCTATCGTAGGTGGTGTGGCAGAAGGCTGTGTACAGTCTGATGCAGCACTGATCGGAGGCGAAACAGCGGAGCATCCAGGATTAATGCCGGAAGATGAATACGATCTTGCAGGTTTTGCAGTAGGTGTCTGCGATAAAAAAGAAATGATCACAGGTGAAGACCTGAAAGCAGGAGATGTTCTCATCGGTATGGCATCCACAGGGGTTCACAGCAATGGTTTCTCTCTTGTACGCAAGGTATTTGATATGACCAGGGAATCTCTGGATACTTATTATGATGAACTTGGAACAACTCTGGGCGAAGCACTTCTTGCACCGACCAGAATTTATGTAAAAGCATTAAAGAGCATCAAGAATGCAGGTGTCCGTGTACACGCATGCAGCCATATTACAGGTGGTGGTTTCTATGAGAACATCCCGCGTATGCTCAAAGATGGCACACGTGCAGTCGTAGAGAAGAACAGTTATCCGGTGCTCCCGATCTTCAAACTTCTTGCAGAGAAAGGCAATATTGAAGAACAGATGATGTACAATACCTACAACATGGGTCTTGGAATGATCCTTGCAGTAGATGCAGCAGATGTAGACAAAACAATGGAAGCAATCAAAGCAGCAGGCGATACCCCATATGTAGTAGGACGTATCGAAGAAGGTGAAAAAGGAGTGACTTTATGTTAAAAGTCGGTGTACTGGTTTCCGGAGGCGGCACAAATCTGCAGGCTATCCTGGATGCCATTGACAGCGGAAAGATCACAAATGCAGAAGTATCTCTGGTTATCAGCAATAATCCCGGTGCCTATGCACTGGAGAGAGCGAAGAATCACAACATAGAAGCTGTATGTATTTCTCCGAAACAGTTTGAGAACAGAGAGGAATTTCATAAAGCGCTTCTGGCGAAGCTGAAAGAGAGTGGTGTGGATCTGATCGTTCTGGCAGGATTCCTTGTAGCAATTCCGCCAATGATCGTAGAAGCATATCCAAACAGGATCATTAATATCCATCCATCTCTGATCCCGTCATTTTGCGGTGTGGGTTATTATGGACTTCATGTGCATGAGAAAGCACTTGAAAGGGGAGTTCGTGTCACAGGAGCTACAGTTCATTTTGTTGATGCAGGCACAGACACGGGTTCGATCATTCTGCAGAAAGCAGTCAAGATTAAATCTGATGATACTCCGCAGATTCTTCAGAGACGTGTTATGGAGAAAGCTGAATGGAAGATTCTGCCAAAGGCTATCAACCTCATTGCGAATGGTAAGGTGAAGGTTGTGGATGGCAGAGTAGAGATAGATGAGTTCGATACGGAAGAGTAAAGGAGCAAATGAATAAAATGAAAGTTTTGATCGTAGGCAGCGGCGGCAGAGAACATGCCATTGCATGGAGTGTTTCAAAAAGCCCGAAAGTAGATAAAATTTATTGTGCACCAGGCAACGCAGGAATTGCAGAACTTGCAGAATGTGTGGACATCGGTGCTATGGAATTTGAGAAACTTGCTGATTTTGCTCAGGAGAAAGCTATTGACCTTACCATCATCGGTATGGACGATCCTCTGGTAGGCGGTGTGGTAGATGTGTTTGAAGCCCGTGGTCTGAAGGTATTCGGACCAAGAAAGAACGCAGCTATTCTTGAAGGCTCCAAAGCATTCTCAAAGGATCTTATGAAGAAATATAATATCCCTACAGCAGCATATGAGAACTTTGATGATCCTGAGAAAGCACTGGAATATCTCCGCACAGAAGCCAGATTTCCGATCGTTCTGAAGGCAGATGGACTTGCACTTGGCAAAGGTGTACTTATCTGCAAAGATCTGAAAGAGGCAGAAGACGGTGTAAAAGAGATCATGGAAGACAAGAAATTCGGAAATGCCGGCAACACTATGGTCATCGAAGAATTTATGACAGGACGTGAAGTATCTGTGTTATCATTTGTGGATGGGAAGACAATCCGCACCATGACCTCAGCGCAGGATCACAAACGTGCTCAGGATGGAGATCAGGGACTGAATACAGGCGGAATGGGAACTTTCTCCCCAAGTCCGTTCTATACAGAAGAAGTAGATGAGTTCTGTAAGAAATATGTATACCAGCCAACTGTAGATGCAATGGCGGCAGAAGGACGCCCGTTTAAGGGAATCATCTTCTTTGGTCTTATGCTCACAGCGGATGGTCCGAAAGTTCTGGAATACAATGCCCGCTTCGGAGATCCGGAAGCACAGGTTGTTCTTCCACGTATGAAGAACGACATCATCGAAGTGATGGAAGCCTGCGTAGATGGAACACTGGATCAGGTAGATCTGCAGTTTGAAGACAATGCAGCAGTATGCGTAGTTCTCGCAAGCGACGGATATCCTGTGAAATATGAAAAAGGCATCCCGATGTACGGTTTTGAGAACTTCAAAGACAAAGACGGTTACTATTGCTTCCATGCAGGAACCAAATTAAAAGATGGCCAGATCGTTACAAACGGCGGCCGTGTTCTTGGAATCACTGCTACAGGCAAGAACCTGAAAGAAGCAAGAAAAAATGCTTATGAAGCTACAGAGTGGATCGCATTTGCAAATAAATATATGCGTCACGATATCGGAAAAGCAATTGATGAAGCATAATGATTTAGAAGCGTAAGAAACAAAAGAATAAGAAACAAAAGAATAAGAAACTGCAGAATCAGAAGACAGAAAATGTTCGGAAATAAATCCGTTGGTCTGTCTTCTGATTTTTTCTGCAATATTCCTGCATAAATATTCCTGCCGATTTCCTTTACTTTTCATGCAATCTGTTATAAAATAAAACAGTGCTGTAGGTAAGTTGCTGAGAACGGAGTGAACAGTAATGTAAATAAATACAGCAGGGAATTTATGTGAATAAAGAGAAACTGAATGAATTTACATATAAGAAATCATTACAGAAGATCACAGTCTCTTATCGCGTTGATAAGGAAATGAAGAAGATCATAAAAGAAATGAGACAGAGAGGATAAAATAATGGGAATCAGCAAAGAAGAAGCAATTAAGGAATTACAGACCAGGGAGGAAGTATTTGTGGCATATTCACAGGCTACCAAGCTTCCATTTGTGAAATGTGATGAAGAGACATTCAACGATCAGGCATGGATTTTTGCCACAGAAGAGGAAATTAAGGCATTTGGCAAGAAGATGGTAGAGAACAAGATTCTTCTCATGGGTATGAAATTTACTAAGAAAGATTATCCGAGATTATACGGTACATTCTATGCGATTGGTGTAAATACTGTTGTATGGGTGAATGGCGAGGACAAAATTGAGATTGATCTTCCACAGATTGCAAAACAGACAGATATGAGTAAGATTGAGCCGGCAAAAAGACCGCTTCTTAATCCAACGCTGGAACTGTCCGGAATTTACTTTATGCAGGAACTCCGCCGCCCGGTAGAAAAAGACCAGCATGGAAATATCCGTGAATTGGAAGAAGAGCTGATCGTAAACTTAAGAAAATCCGAGTACCTGATCGCAATGAATGTAGATCAGGAGGATCCAAAGAAAATTAATATTCCATATCTCAAAAATAAAAAAGGAGAGATTCTTCAGCCTGTGTTTACAGATGTGATGGAACTTGAGAAGTTTACCAAGGGTCAGAAGCTTCGTATTGCGAAAGTGCCGTTTGCAAAGCTGCCTGAGCTGATGATCGATAAGGCAATAGCTTATGCGGTCAATCCATTAGGATTCAACCTTATTCTTAACAGAGAACAGATCGGTAAGATTGCCGGGTTGAAATAAATAACCGGAATGATTGTGCAGAGAGATCGCCTGTACGGATGAAAATATACAGTTTTATAATGTTACACAACCAAAACAGGGTGTATGTCATGATATATATGGCATACACCCTGTTTTGGTTGCAAAAGATAACGGTTTGTGCTAGGATATGTGTAACACAAAAAGGAGAAATATCCATATGATGATAG
>CAVCYJ010000126.1:0-8551 GCA_963605995.1 Holdemanella biformis
TTGCTATAGATATATTTCAGATCACTTCCACAAAGACTGGCCGCCTTCATCTTCAATCAGTGACTGTTCCGAAACGCTATATTTTTCTGATACATCTCCTGCTATCATCATCTTACCACTATTCAACATTCCAGAACATAAACAATCCAACGAATTAATGGATTATATTCCATTCCAATATCCTTTTGACAATATCCCTATTGCCGAAAAAATGTATCTTAAGAACAGCTTCCCGGACGAAGCATCATAATATTGCGAATAAAAAGAGCAATATCATATTCTAAGTATAACAGCTTCCAATACGATATCGCTCATTTTATTTTATCCTATAACTTCCTGATTTCAATCTGCGGCAGTATACGCTCCATATCTTCTTTTACAAAGAATCCTGTCTCCTCCCGCAATGCAGCCGAAGCCGAGATTGCACTTGCAAGTTTTAATGTCTCCCACATGCTTAATCCTCTTTCAAATCCGAGTGCGAATCCCGCAATCATAGAATCTCCACATCCTACGGTATTTACCGCATCAATTCTTGGAACAATTGCCTGATATACACCGTCTGCACAAATCAGAAGAGAACCATCTGCTCCCAGTGAGATGACCACTATCTCTATACCTGCTTCGTGAATCTTTTTTCCTGCTTCAATCAATTCTTCTCTTGTATCACAATGGCTTCCTGTCAGCATACGGATTTCATCAATATTAGGCTTCACCATAGTTGGTTTTGCCTCAATACCCATTTCCAGTAATTTTCCACTGGTATCCAGGATAACTTTCTTTCCTGCTTCTTTTACGATTGATACTAATTTCTGATAAGCACTTCCGTCCAGCCCTCGTGGGACACTTCCGGACATTGCCACCACATCAGCCTTCAGCACTAATTCCTGAAATTTGTCGCAAAAACCCTTAAAGTCTTCCTCCGATACTGTAAATCCAGGTTCCAAAAACTCTGTCTGTACGTGATTCTTTTCATCCCAGATATTAATGCACGAACGGCTTTCTTCGTTCAGATGATAAAATTCACTCTTAATACCAAACAATTTCAGTGAATCCAGGATATAATTTCCGGCATGACCACCTGCAAACCCAGTCGCAACTACTTCTGCACCCGCAATAGATGCCGGCTTGGATACGTTCAGTCCCTTTCCGCCACATGTGTAGGAGCACTCAGTTACACGATTTACTTCTCCAACCTGAAATTCTTTCACCACATATCTTTTATCAATCGCTGCATTCAACGTAACGGTTAATATCATCGCGCTTTGCCTCCTATGCTTCGCTGTCGATCAGTATCTTTCCTTTTACCAGTCCTTTTGTCTTATACATTTCAAATGCGCTTGCGATCTCACTGAGAGGAATTTTCCTGAAGATAAATGAATCATCAAATTTCAGATCACCTGTCTTAAAGTAGTGCGCTACCAGCTCCCATTCATGTCCCGGGAACGGTGCACTGTATGACATCCATGAGCCTGTAAGGAAGAACTCTTTGCGGTTCAGCATCTCCCATTCTTTTACAGAGAAAGTAACTTCCTTTGTAGGAGTTCCCACACAGCATACCTGAGCTTTATTGGCAGCTAACTGATATGCCATCTTGATCGTAATTGAATTTCCTGCTGTCTCATATACATAGTCATAGCCTCTTCCGCCGGTAAGAGCCATAGCCTTATCCATGAAGCCTTCTTCGAGTGTATTTATTCCGGCTGTCGCTCCGAGTCGCTTACCTAATTCCAGACGTTCATCAGCAATATCAAATACCACTATCTCTTTTGCTCCGAAAATCCTGGCCCACTGCATAACAAACATGCCAATGGTTCCTCCTCCAAGGATGGCTACTGTTTTTCCGCCCTTGAAGTCTACTCTTTCCAGTCCGTGAAGTGCTACTGTTGCAGGCTCAAAGAATGCTCCCTGTTCAAAGCTTACACTGTCTTCAAATTTTACAGCATTTTTTTCAGGTACAACTACATACTCCGCAAAGCTTCCAAATTCTCTTGAACCGATAAAACTGTAATGCTTGCACAGAGAGTAATCACCTTTCTGACAATCTTCACATTTCATACAGGGCACAAGCGGTACCCCGGCAACTCTGTCTCCGGCTTTTAAGGATGTTACACCTTCTCCGATTTCTTCTACCGTTCCGGAAAACTCATGTCCAAGCACATTAGGAAAGAAATGACATGCATCTCCGTTAACACGCGGAACATCTGAACCACAGATTCCTGTATATTTTACTTTGATCAGTACCTGTCCTTTCTTTGGTACCGGTTTTTCAATCTCTTCATACCTGATATCTTCTCTTGCATGTACGACTCCCGCTTTCACTTTTAAATTCCTCCCGTTTTCTTCATGGTTTCTTTTAAATTCTCATAAATTTCCAGATAGGTTTCATAATTCTTCCGGTAAATTTTATGCTTTTCCATATCAGGCTCGTGATGGCGAGTCTTCTTTACCGTAATATTTACAGCTTCTTCAAAATCTTTATACATTCCGATTCCAACTCCGGCAAGCATCACTGCTCCAAGTGTTGTAGCTGTATCAGATGAAGGTACAGTAATCGGCTTTCCCGTAACATCACATTTGATCTGTGTCCATAAAAGAGAGTTTGCCGAACCTCCCATTGCAAGTAATTCACCAACTTTGGCTCCCGTCTGTTCTCCAATGTCCAGGTTATGCTTTAATGAGTATGCCACCCCTTCCATCGCTGCACGGATCAGATGTCCTTTTGTCTTGCTGAAATCCAGTCCGTAATATACACCTTTTGCGTTCGGATCCCAGATCGGTGAACGTTCGCCAGACATGTACGGAAGGAAGATCAAACCATCACTTCCCGCCGGAACTTTTTCCGCCAGCTCATTAAACTGGACAAGCGAAGATTTTCCACATTCTTTTGCAATACTTCTCTCGTAATCTCCCAGTTCCTTTTCAATCCAGCGCATAACTCCACCGCCGCCAACAGTTCCCCCCTGCAATATCCACTGACCCGGAACTGCATGATAGCTTAAGATCAGTCTTGGATCCGCGGCATATTCATCCAGACAGACACTCATTCCACCAGCCTGACCACCCTGTTCCTGTGTCTCTCCCGGATGGATCACACCGGAACCGAGTGTTCCGCATGCCGCATCCAGGCCTCCGGCAACAACCGGTGTTCCCTCTAAGAGCCCGGTTTCTTTCGCAGCCCTTGCGCTGACTCCACCTACAACCTCCGAGCATTCGTAGATGTCTGACAGAAAACTTTCCGGTATTCCAAGCTTCTTACACATCTCAAAGTCCCATGTACCGGTTCTCATATCAAAACAGTGAAGACCATATCCCTGCGACTTATCCTGCGAACAGATTCCGGTAAAACGATATACAATAAACGCATTAGACTGCAGGATTTTATATGTCTTTGCATATACTTCCGGCAAATTTTCCTTATACCACAAAATCTTTGCAGTGGAGTAAGATGGCTGCATAGAATTCCCGGCCACCTGAAAAATATTATCCGCACCAATCTCAGCATTCAATCTGTCACAGACAGACTGGGCTCTGGTATCCATCCAGATTGGTGTGTTTGTTAATACATTTCCTTCTTTATCAACAGGAATGGCCGACCAGCTCTGTCCATCAACTCCAATCCCTTTAATCTCCTCAGGCTTGATTTTCCCTTTTTCAAGAACATCTGAAATTGCACTGCATACGGCACTCCACCACTCATCCGGATTCTGTTCTGCCCATCCCGGATGTGGGTAATATACCTGATAACCACCATTCCCACTGGCGATTACCTCACCCTCTTTATTGAATACCGCAACCTTACATGCACTGGTTCCGATATCAACCCCCAATAGTAATTCCCGCATAGGAACCTCCTCTTCATTCCCTTCTCCTGGTAAAAATCACTCGGCTTTTCCGTTACATCCGCATACTCTCATGCGGTTCTTAACCAGTTCTTTTACTGCTGCCATACCAACTTTTCCGTATGCCTTTGGATCAAATGTCTCCGGTTTTTCCACATATAATTTCTTGCATGCATCTGTAAATGCCACACGCAGCTCCGTTGCAAAATTAACTTTTGAAATTCCACGACTTACACAGTCAGCAACATCTTCATCACTGATCCCTGATGCTCCGTGAAGTACAAGTGGAACAGATACGACTTTTGCAATCTCAGAAAGACGTTCTTTATCAAGTACAGGAGTCCCTACATAAAATCCGTGAGCAGTTCCGATCGCTATTGCCAGTGAATCTACACCTGTCCTTTCTACAAATTCAACAGCTTCATTGACATCCGTATTTGTATCAGCCTCTGCCACCAGATCATCTTCTTTTCCACCGACTTTTCCGAGTTCTGCTTCTACAGGAATTCCTTTTGCATGAGCCATCTCTACAACTTTCTTTGATATGGCAATGTTATTCTCAAAATCTTCTTTTGATCCATCAATCATGACAGATGTATATCCGTTTTCGATACATTCTTCCGCAAGTTCATAGCTGCTGCCGTGATCCAGGTGCATACACACCGGTACTCCTGCTTTCTCAGCTTCGGCCTTAACAATCGCCGCATATGTAGCACTTGTCCCGTATTTTACTGTAGAAGGAGTTGTCTGAATCATAACCGGTGCCTTGAGTTCTTCGGCTGCGCCGATGATCGCTTTTACCATCTCCATATTCTCGGCATTGAATGCTCCTACCGCATATCCGCCTTTTCTTGCTTTTGTCAGCATTTCCTTTGAAGTAACTAATGCCATCTTCTTCATCCTCCTGATTTTTTATAAAATTTATACCGGTTACAGTATCAAAAAACCGAACCTGTATTGACACCTGACTCGTTGCTCACAAAAATAAAAAACATTTTTATACATATTTTAAACTCTCATTCATCAAAAATCAACAATGAAATCCATTATACACCCAAAAAATTTGTTGAACATGTAATAGTATTTTGATACAATACCATTCAAGCGGATATTCGCAATCCGCTTCGCTACCTGGCTCTACACCGAATAACTGCTCCGCAGTTTATTCGGTTAAAAAGAAACGGAGATTTGGAAAATGAATGAGCTCAGATATCTGGATCTGAAAAATACATTATGTCAGAAAATATATGATGGTGTATATAAAGATGGAGAAAAAATCCCATCGGAGCGACAGCTATCAACAGACTATGAAGTAAGCCGGATTACCGTAAGAAAAACTCTGGAGCTTATGGAAAAAGAAAACCTGCTTGTCCGGGAAGTAGGAAACGGAACCCGAATAACTCTGAGCAATTTCGGGAATGCCAATCCATTGGATGTTGTCGCACTCACAGCACCCTCAAGGAATCCTTTTTTTGCAAGTTTTATTGCAGAATTCCAGAAACAGGCATGGGATAAAGATATTCTGTTACTGTATGTAGAGGTACCCGAAAAAACAACTCTGGAAGATTGCCTGTATCGTCTGTATACAAGAAATATCAGAAATGCAGTTGTGTGGCCGGATGATCAGACAATAGACAAAGAGAAACTCCTGCGTCTGCGGAGTATAGGGATGAATCTGGTCTTCTTTGATACAGATGATGCACTGCCCTATGCAGATGCAGTTTTTCTGGATAATGCAGATGCAGTTAAAAATCTGATAAAGAGTGTGAATTTTCCAGGGCATGACTATCTGTATCTCGGATGGGATAACCATAGCATCAGCAATGTGAAAAAAAGAGAAAATGCTTTTACCGAAAATTGTCCGGAAGGTAAAGTGATCAGAATGCCCTGGAGAAGAGACAGAAAAATCACCGAAGAATCAATTAAATATGCAAAAGAACAGATATTAAAGATGGGGAAGGGCATGATAATCTGCGGTGCCGGTGAGATTGCACAGCAGGTGTCCGAATCTTTATGGAAGGACGAAAATCAGGATAAGAAATATGTCATCGGTACAATTGATGATTTCAGCGGTTCTGACCGGTACCCATCAAGGGTATTAGTGCAGAATCTCAAAGAATCAGCAAGAAAGATACATCACCTGTTAGAGGAGCAGGCAAAACTCGGAAGCAGATGGAAAGCGGAGAGTTATCAGATAAAAGGAACTATTATAGAATAAAAAACAGGAGGAAAGGAAATGGAAAGAGTTAATCCCTCAATAGTACCACAGCGAAAATTAAGCAATGGTATGGTGATACCAGGAATCGGTATGGGTACCTTCGGCAATGACCGGTTCCCACCGGAACAGATTTCAAATGCAAGACTGATCAAGGGCAAAGTATTTCTCTGAGAAAGCGCAAAGGACTGGCGGGATATCTGGGATCGGGAGGATGAATAAATCAAATTTATCTTGACAACTGTACACTTCTGGGCAATAATGAAAGCACATTATTAAATGATTTAACAAAGTTTAGGAGGGGTCATTTCATGAACAAAAAAATGAAAGTAGCAGTAATGAACGGAATTGGTAAAATGGGATTTGAAGAACGTGATATCCCAACACCAAAGAAGGGCGAAGTATTAGTAAAACTTGATTATGTAGGAATCTGTGGTTCCGATCTTCACTATTATGAAACGGGTGCTATTGGAGATTATGTAGTAAAGCCGCCATTTGTACTTGGACATGAACCGGGGGGTGTTGTAGTAGAAGTCGGAGAAGGTGTGACACATCTGAAGGTTGGTGACAGAGTAGCTCTGGAACCCGGAAAAACATGCGGACATTGCGAATTCTGCAAAGAAGGAAAATATAACCTGTGTCCGGATGTTGTATTCTTTGCGACACCGCCTGTTGACGGTGTATTCCAGGAGTATGTAGCACATGAGGCAGGACTTTGCTTTAAACTCCCTGATAATGTAAGTACGTTAGAGGGAGCTCTGATCGAACCTCTGGCTGTTGGATTCCATGCAGCAATCCAGGGAGATGCGCACCTGGGACAGAAAGCTGTTGTTATGGGTTCCGGATGTATTGGTCTTGTATCACTGATGGCATTAAAAGCAAGAGGGGTATCAGAAGTATACGTTGTTGATGTCATGGACAAACGTCTGGAAAAAGCCATGGAACTCGGAGCAACAGGTGTCATTAATGGTGCCAAAGAAGATGTAATCGCAAAAGTAAATGAACTGACGGGCGGAGCAGGCACAGACATCGTGATCGAAACAGCCGGTACACAGATTACAACATCACAGGCCATACATATTGCCAAAAAAGGCTCTACCATTGTTCTGGTCGGATACAGCAAAACAGGTGAACTTACTCTCCCTGTAAGCCTTGCATTGGATAAAGAACTGACATTCAAAACGGTATTCCGTTATCGTCATATTTATCCACTTGCGATTGATGCCGTTGCATCCGGAAAGGTTAATCTTAAGGGAATTGTTACAGATATCTTCCCATTGGACGAAGCACAGAAGGCTATGGATTACAGTGTAAATAATAAAGCCGATATTGTAAAAGCCGTGATTCAGATCAATCCGAATGCTGAAGCATAGCCATAGCTACGGCAGCTGATGTGCACTGACTGATACACCGGGGCCGGTACATAGAACCCCGGTGTATCAGATATGTGCCCATTTTATTCAATTTCTCCATCTCAAATAAGATTTTTCCACCTATCTGGGTGTATTTCACCGCATTTGACAATAGTGACACGATAGGCAATGGAATGCATTTTCTTCAGGAAATCATCCAGCATATAAGCCTTGAACCTCGGAATATGATTTCCATACCCCACCATGTCAAAATATCGATTGCGGAATTGATAGAAGCTATTTCCGTATATCTGGCTGTTCAGATACCGATACTGCGAAAACACATCCAACTCCTTATTCGTGATCACAGTACCGGTCAAAAGCAGCTTATATCTCGCATGATCCCCCAGAGCGTGCAGACACTTCGACTGAGAAGTTCGCGCCTCCTTAATCTTGTGCGCCTCATCCGCGATAATCAGATCCGGGGCAAATTCCTCCAGGGCTTCTTGAATCCTCCATGTGCTCTCATAATTCACAACCACGATCTGCAGTCCCTCATCCGGCACCACTGATAACATTTCCTTCTTTCTGGCACTGCTGCCCTTCAATATCGTCAGCTCATAAGGGAAGTCTGCAAAACGTGCAAACTCCTGCTGCCATACACCCACAATTGACAGCGGGCATACCACCAACACACGATCCACATGTCCCATCTTATACAAGGCTCCCGTAATACCTACGCTGATAATCGTTTTTCCGCAGCCCATTTCCATGAGAAGTGCCACACCGTCGCTGATTTTGGCATCACCCATCAGGCCAATTTTTCTGCAGGCAAATTCATACGCCTGCTTCTGATGCTCATAAGGAATAACCTTAATGGGCATCGGTAAAGTCTCCAAAATACTTCTGCTCATCGTTTTATTCTCCCTGAATTTCTTTAATTGCAATGGTGCTGACCGTCTCGCCCGGATTCAGAATCAAGATCTCTCTGGCTTCCCCAAAGAGTCGTCTGAGCATCCATTCCCTGAGACGGCATCTTCTGGTGGAAAGAACCGTAGCCTTACCGCCCGGCTTTTGTACCATTACCTTAACTTCATGATTACGTCCCATACCGTGTATCCTTCCTTTCATAGACAGGGGCTGTC
>CAVCYJ010000127.1:0-8547 GCA_963605995.1 Holdemanella biformis
AACTGGCAGAAAATCAGCCACAAAAGCAAGTGCAGGAAAGACTCCGAGAGTACATTTTTCCTAATAATATTCTCTCAGCAGATAAGTCGGTGTGCAGCTCCATGCATGACAGTAGCTGTTTACAATACTGCTTCCATATGGAGACTCTGCCGGATTTTCCGGATTGTAAAGCTCCCAGAAAGTATCTGCTCCGTTTTTGATCATTCCACCCCAGTAATATTTCATATATTCCATGGCCTGATCTTTCTTTCCGCACAGCAGCAGCGCTTCTACATAGTGATGATTCATATATGGAGAAACCATGCCCTTCTCCGGCTTCATATCTGTCACTTTATCCAGGATCTGTGCACCCTCTTCTGCACTTACCACACCGGCAAGCACCATCCATACCTGGCTTGCATAATTAATCTGTTTCTCAGAACCGCTTACGAATAACCCGGACTCCATATCCAGCAGATATTTTCTCGCTGCCTCTGTTTTTTTCTCTGTTTCTGCGCAAAGTTCTGCTGCTTTCTCCTTATCTCCGAGAATTTCTGCGATCTCCCGGACTTTTTTCGCACAGAAAATATATACTCCCTGCATGGCAGCCTGTTTATCCAGCCCTTCTGTCCAGTCAATAAACGCCCAGAAGCCTTCTCCATTGACAAGCAGATTCTTCTCATCAAAATGTTCCTTCATGATCTCCATCTGCCGATATGCACATTTGCTCAGGTCACGAAGTGTTTCCATATCCCCGGAAGCCTTGTAATAATCCAGCAATGTTGCGCCGAAAAACATAGAATAATCCAGCAGGAATGTATCATCTACAATAAATTTCGGTTCCGTAAACAGGCAGGCACTTACCAGTCCGTCATCTCTTGTCTGTCCCGCAAAAAGATACAGACATCTTTTTACAAGGTCAAAATTTTTGAATGTATCATAATTAGCCAGTGCCTGCAGTCTCAGGTCACCCAGCCACAGCCTGCGGTCACGCTTCGGACCATCTTCAAATACAGACTGCATACAGTTCATCAGAGTACGAAGGCTTACCTGATCCAGTCTGCGGATCATTTCATCATCACTTTCTACCGGTTTCACTTCATCCATGCTGACTGCCGAAACACTGACGCAGGTCACATCCTCCACTACCATCTGCCACTTCAGTGAAGTATCGATCGCTTCAATCTCCATATATCGGAATGCATAACGCCTCGGAAGCTTCAGCTCTGCTGGAAGTACATCCACATGGATAAACTCTTCCTGGATCCATCCGCGGCTGATCCATCCGTCATAGTCAGCAGAGTCCTCTGTCATCTCTTTTGCGATCTCTCCGAATTTCAGCCGGAAGAATGCCGGTGCATCCTGAGGGCTTCCCACCGAATTCAGTTTCAGAGTCACATAACCAACCTGATGATCTCCGAAATCCAGGCATATCTTATCTCCCTTTGCAAGATGATAAGCAGAAAGGTTTTCCACAGAGTCTCTTTTGTTTACCTGAGGATATACACCCTCTGTCTTTACAATATCCACAATAGATACCGGTTTTACAATTGTCTCACGAAGCTTCGGTGTACAGGCCTCTGCCTTTTTTACAAATTCATCATTCGTCACACGAACCATGTTTAAATCAATACTTACTTCAGCCATCAGGCAGTTCTCCTCTCATCTAACTCTTTGATAATCTGCGGATAAATCTTATCCAGGTTGTAGAATGCCATTGTAATAACAGATGCAATATTCATCACGATCGGTACCCAGATATACATCGCAGTAATATAACTCTGTGCTGTAGTCGTCTGTACGGTAAGCGTTGCATCAAATCCACCAAACTGAAGAAGCGCTGCACCGATACTGCTGGCGATCGCCATACCAACTTTTCCGATAAATCCGTTTACTGCTGAAAGGGTTCCGGCTGTATTTACGCCGCTCTTCCATTCGCCATAATCAACAGGGTCCGGCTGCATTGCAAAATGCATACTTCCTTTCAGTCCATAGCCCGCTGCCGCGATCACAGCGCCTGCGATAAGTACAGTTACATTTGTTCCGCCGAAGAAAATGATCAGAAGGCCACCTGCGTGTACCACGCTTCCGCCGATCATCAGATTTCTCTTGCTTGTAAGCTTGACAAAGAACGGTGCCAGCAGGTTTGTCACGATCGGCACCAGTGTTGTAATAGTTGCAACAACCTGAACCAGTGTTGTATTCTGAACTACATATGTGAAATAGTAAATAACTGCGCTTGCCTGGATAACATAACCGCCGAAGAACCATACAATATTCAGGGCAAATAATTTCCACGGGCCATTGTGGAGCAGGCAGGAAATATTTGCCTTCAGGCTGACTTCTTCCTGTCGGATCGTTACACGCTCTTTTGTATTAAAAAAGCAGAAAAAGAATACCAGACAGCCGATCACACCAAAGAGGATCATAACAATACGGAATCCAAGTGCTTCATTTCCGTTTCCGAATTTGTCTACCAGAGTTAAGGCAAATGCACTTACTACTGTAGAACCAACGGATGAGAAAAATGTTCTGCAGGATGCAAGGACTGTTCTCTCATGCGGATCTTCACTCAGTGCCGGAAGAATAGATGCCATCGGGATATTTACAATCGTATAAGCTGTAGATAACAGAATATATGTTATATATGCGTAGATCAGCATTCCGGTCTGACTGATATTCGGTACAGAGAACGCCAGAACTGCCGTTACGCCAAACGGGATCGCACCAAAGAATATCCACGGTCTTGATTTTCCCCATTTTGTATCTGTTTTATCGATCAGGAATCCAACGATCAGGTCTGAAACACCATCAATAAATTTCGTTACCAGGAACATGATGCTGACAGCACCTGCATTCAAATGCATTACATTTGTGTAGAAATACAGCAGATACAGAGAAATCATCTGCCAGATCAGATTGCAGGCAAAATCAGAAGAACCATAACCGATCCTCTGACGCCAGAGACCTGCCTTTACTTTCTTTTCAACTTCGTTCATTTTCGTTTACCTCCGTGTTTTGATGACTCTACTTTACTTCTTTTTCACGGATTCTCCAATTGTGATTCTTTTTGCAATTTACTGACTTTTTTTCTGATAAGAGGCGTGTTATACTCTTTTTACTACCGATGGCGCGACAGAAGATAAATTGAAAACCAATACTACGGGGCAATGCCCGCATAAGAAGAGGTCTGTGCTATGAAGTTAAACAGAAATGAATTCCAGAAATATATACATTCCTACGAAACTGACGAAATTTTTTATCGTGACCTGTATTTCGCCGAAAAAGAACATCCGGAAACATTTACAGAATATTGCCGGAATCTGGACCGTGAACTGATAAAGTCCCACAAACTTTATGTTCCCGCTCTGTGCAAAGAAGCCTGGTTTCCTTATCTCGAAGAAAATGAAATGTTTCGGAGTCTCTCAGGAAACATCATGCTTTGCAAACATTACCGCTATAGCCCGGTCTATGTTCATGAACATGAATTTTTTGAGATCCTGTGTGTATACGATGGAACCGTTCATACCACTATCCAGGGAATCTCTCACACTCTGACCACCGGGGATATCTGCATCATTCCCCCAAATACGAAGCACAGCGTAGGAGTTTTTGATGACAGTATTGCTGTAAATATTCTGGTACGCAGCTCTACCTTTCAGTCAACCTTCTTTCAGACATTGACTGCCGACAGCTCACTGGCTCAGTTTTTTGCTCATGTACTGTTTCACAAAACCGAAGGGAATTTTCTGATTTTTCATTCCGGGAAAGATCCCGCTGTCATGGAATCTCTGGAAAATCTTTTTATCGAATATCTGGGACATGAGAAATACAGCTATACATTTCTTAATTCCATGCTGGTATTATTCTGGGCTCAGCTTCTGCGTTACCATGAGAATGACATCGAATCCATCCTGACCAGAGACACCGCAGGCAATTCCATGACAGAGATCCTGAATTATATTAATCATAATTATCAGACCGCGACCCTGAGTGAAACCGCCGCACATTTCGGCTACAGTATTTCACATTTCAGTACATTAATAAAGGAAGGTACCGGCCGTACCTTCCTTCAGATCATACGTGATATTAAATTAAATCAGGCCTGCCGCGCCCTGACCAAAACAGATTTAAGCATCCCGGCAATCTGCGAACTCGTGGGATATGAAACACCGGAGCACTTCATGCGGATCTTTAAGAAAACTTATGGCATGACCCCCGGCGAATACCGGAAGAAGAACCGCCTATAATGCTTTCATATTATAGATAAACGTTCCCAGCGATGCCATAATGATCAGCGCATATCCGGTAAAGCTGTATTTATCCGGGATTTCTCCAAACAGCAAAAATCCCAGCAGCGTCGCAAAGATGATCTGCGAATAATCAAAGATGGAAATCTTCCCTGCCGGGGCGCAGCTATAAGCCGCAGTGATCGTAAACTGTCCGCCTGCCGCAAATAATCCTGCCATCAGCAGGGTCACAAGCTGCTTCATGCTCATCGGTGTAAAGTGAAATATCATCCACGGCACAACCGACAGGCAGGAGAAAAACGAAAAGTAAAATACGATCACCGGCCCTTTCACCCCGTGTGTTCCAAGCACCCGCACCATCGTATATGCGATTCCGGCTCCCAGTCCGCCGCAGACTCCGATCAGTGCCGGTACAAGTGCCGCATTATGAAATCCCGGCTTTACTACAAATAAGCATCCGATAAACGCCAGTGCCACACAGGCCGCCTGCGCCGGTTTGATCTTCTCCTTTAACAGCAGAAAAGAGAAGATGATCGCAAAAAACGGTGACAGCTTATTCAGGATTGAGGCATCTGCCACCAGCAGATGGTCGATCGCATAGAAGTTGCACAGAATCCCCAGCGTACCACACACGCATCGCAGTACCAACGGTCCCCAGTATTTCTTATCCACCTTCGGCGCTGTATGATTCCTGCACAGGATAGCCGCCGCAAACACAGCCGCCACCAGGTTTCGGAAGAAACTCTTCTCCACAGACGGCAGATCACCTGCCAGACGTACACTCACATTCATACAGGCAAAGAAAAACGCCGACAGGATGATCATTATCATACCCTTTATGTAATTTTCCTGTTTCATCAGATTTAACCCGCCTTTCTGTCCATGCAGACAGCTTCTTTTTCATCATATGCTGTCTGTCATCTACCTGTTAATCATAACACGGACAGATATTTGGGTACAGATATTTTTTTATATACAATAATCACTCCACCCATTCTCCTGCGCGGGTGTACAGCTGCTTCGCACCATCAGCCTGCATTCCAGTTCCATTCTGGTTACTGCCTTATGTCCATTATTTATCCGATCCAGCAACAGCCACAGGGCAAATTTTCCCATATCTTCCTTAGGCAGATGAACCGTCGTCAGCATCGGTGTTGTAAACTGTGCCTGTTCAATATCATCGCTGGCGATCACGGACGGCATATAGATATTTTTTCTGCGGTTTAACAGCTTCAGTACACCTACTGCAGTAATATCATTTGCACAGTAAATCCCGGTAGGATAATCCGGCAGGGCAAGCAGTTTCTCCATGGCTTCATATCCCTGCGCCTCTGTCTGATTCGTCTCGATGACAAAGTCCGGATCCAGATCCAGATGATTGTCATGAAGTGCCTCCAGAAATCCGCGGTATCTCGCTTCATTATGACATTCTCCGATATAACCGATATTTGTATGTCCCAGCTCGATCAGGTGCTCAACTGCCATAAATGCAATTTTCTCTCCATCACATACAACTTCATCTACAGCCCCGGAAGACGCATTTCGATTCACACATACCACATTTTTATACTTCTTCTGAAAAAGAGTCAATGCTTCTCTATTACATTTTCCGATAATGATCAGGCCATCACAGTGTCCTTCCGTCTGTTCATACATCCGCTCAATAAGATCTGCTATATTTTCCCTTCTGCAACGCTTGTCACTGGAAAAAACAGCTCTGTACCATACCTGAGACAATATACAATTATTCCGATGTATCTCAGATTCCACAACCCGCAGCAGTTCGTCAAAAAATGGATCCACATGAGCAGAATCAGTCCTTGTCATCAGAATATTTATGTAGCATGTCTTCTCTTTAGCTGCGCTGCTTCCGGTTTTCAGTCTTCGGGCAGCTTCATTCGGCACATAGTTTAACTCTATTGCCGCCTTACGTATACGCTCTCTTATCTCAGGAGAAGTACATTTATAATGCGGATTGTTTAACACTCTGGAAACGGTCGCAGGTGATACCTGCGCCCGTTTCGCGATTTCCTTAATTGACATTTTCTCTTTCCCTTTACTTTCCCGTAAATTTTCAAACCTCATGGAATCATTCAGCAACCCATTATCTCCTGCTAATAACAGATTTTGTTTATCATATTCTTTATTTCATAGTTTGTCAATATAGATTATATGATTTAGTCCGTGTTTTTCCATCAAGCTTGCGTTCTATCCCTCATAAATCTGATCAAACACTCCGCCATCTGAGAAATGTGTCTCCTGCGCTTCTTTCCATCCGCCGAAATCATCAATGGTCACAAGGTTGATATCCAGATCAAATACATCAGAGTACTCTTTGAGGATCTCTTCATTAGATGGTCTGTAATAATTATCACCTGCAATTCTCTGGGCTTCATCAGAATACAGATAATTCAGATATTCTGTTGCCACATCTCTGGTTCCTTTTTCATCCACTACGGTATCCACCACTGCAACAGACGGCTGTGCCAGGATACTGATACTTGGAGTTATGATCTCATAATCATCTGGATAATCCTGTACTGAAAGATAAGCTTCATTTTCCCATGCGATCAGTACATCACCCTGTCCGTTCTCTACAAAAGAAGTTGTCGCTCCTCTTGCACCGGAATCCAGAACCAGTACATTCTGATAGAGCTTCTTAATGAAGTCTTTGATCTGGTCTTCATCCCCGTTAAATTTCTCTTTCGCATACGCCCATGCCGCCAGATAATTCCATCTTGCACCGCCGGAAGTTTTTGGATTCGGAGTGATAACTCCCACGCCGTCTTTTACCAGATCATCCCAGTCCTTAATGCCTTTCGGATTTCCTTTTCTTACAAGGAATACGATTGTTGAAGTATACGGAGAACTGTCATCCGGAAATTCATCAATCCATCCATCATCAATCAGCCCTGCGTCCTGAACTGCATCCACGTCATATTCCAGCGCAAGAGTAACTACATCCGCTTCCAGTCCGTTTGCAACCTCAAGCGCCTGCTTACCGGAACCGCCGTGAGACTGTGTAATATCCACATCCTGTCCCGTCTGCTCCTTCCAGTGTTCCTGAAATATCTTATTATACTGTTCATAAAGCTCTCTGGTGGGGTCATAGGAAACATTCGTAATACTCACGCTGTCTGCCGCATAAACTGTATTTCCTGTTGCTGTTCCTAAAGTAACTACTGCCGCAAGGGCTGCTGCTGCAAATCTGATTTTTCTGTTCATAATCTTTTTCCTCCTCTGAAATGTGTCTGTCAATTTTTGCTGTAATACTTTTTCCAGCAATTCTGTCATCAAAGAGAACCTCCGTACTTTTTAACTGATATTTGTTATCTGTCCTCTGTTCTCTTGCTGATGGCATATTATAAACATAGTTTTCATACAAATAAAATATGAATATATGAAAACGTTTGCACCCTGCTGCCCCCTGCCACCTCAATTCATCTTTCTTTTTCCATCTCCCTATCAAAAAAAGAGCCCGCACCTACATAAATGCGAACCCTTCTTTTCTTATTTTTCCGTTTTGTGAAAACGTATTCAGCCTGCAAACTGATTTCTGCCAGAAGATTAATGAGTGAAGATAGCGGCGAACAAAAATAGATATACATAGATTATTCAACTCCGTTTTTAGATGATATAGCACTTGAAATATTGACAAGTTAAAGTCACCTGTAAAATAATAGTTTTATTTTATAAACTTTTAAGAACTGTTTGTACTTTCAGAACAACACAGAACATGGTATAATTACAGTGTTGTCCAACCAATACCCGGCAACGGGAGGAGGTGAGCTACGTGGATATTGTAATTTCTTTTATTGTCTCCTTAATGGCTGGTGTAGCCTGCCACTACATCATCAAATGGTTAGACGGAGATAAATAGGACAACACTAACCTGGCGGTTACTTATCCGCTAAAAAAAATAAGAAGAAGCCCCGGAGCTGGCACTCTGAGGGCTTCATTCTTTTTGTCCACGTGGACTTGTAATTTCTTTTTGCCTACTGGCATTATAGCATATGCAGATTAGGAAATCAATATGCAGATAAAATGGTATCCGGATATTTCTCATAGAACTCCAGACGTTTCTCTACAGAATCTGAAAGAACTTTTTTATACATATTCTGCGTTTTCTATTTTATATTCTTTTTATCATACATAAATTACTCAATTCCAGCTTTTCGCATCTTCCCCAGTTCTCTTCTCGCAAATACGATCGCCAGTACAAATGCCGCCGCATCTGCAATAGGGCCTGCATACATGATGCCATCGATTCCCATAAATAACGGAAAAATAATGATCAGCGGCAACAGGAAGATTACCT
>CAVCYJ010000128.1:0-8369 GCA_963605995.1 Holdemanella biformis
CTGGGCGTGTTCGGGACTTGCACCCGTTAGAGCGCGCCCATGGCGCGCAAACTAAAAAAACAGAAGCTGCGCGGAGTCTGATATCTCCTGCCGCTTCTGTTTTCTCTTTCCCGGTCTCAGTACCGACATCATATCCTGTTTTATGGATTACTCAGCATTCTCATCGTAGGAGACATCACCGCTCTCATCAGAAGAAGTATCATCTGAATAAGTCTCTGTCTGTGCATCTGCAGATGTGTCAGCTGCAGGAGCTGTTGTTGACACAAAATCTCCGCTCGCATAGCATGTCTGTCCATTATAGTCCACACGGATCCATCCGTTCTCGCATACACCTGTACTGTTTAACTGCGTTCCGGATGCCACGCTTGCAACCAGATCTGCATCTGCGCTCGCATCAGAACGAAGATTCAATTCCGAGGATGCATAATAGGTTCCTGTCTTCACATCAATCTTCACACCACTGGCTGTCTGCTCCGCTGCCGGTGTCGGTGTTTCTTCCGGTGTCGGTGTCGCCTGAACTTCAGGAGTTGGTGTCACTTCCGGTGTCGGTGTTACTTTTACGATCATAACGCTGGAATCAATAGTCGGATCAAATCCGCATCCCTGAACTGCAAATGCAAGACCCAGAACAAGAACCAGCCACAGTGGTTTTTTCATAAGTAAAATCCTCCTTTATCAAACGCGGATAATGTTTTTCCGTGTTTTCTCTACGTCATTTTAGTACTAATATACACGATTCTTCCATAATATGCAAGTATTGTTCACTCTCCACCCGCTAACCGGATTACTGTTGTTACTGTTCACTCCGTTCTCAGTAACGTGGCCAAAATTCATTCCAGATTGCCTGCGGCAATGGAATTTTGAATAGTGGTACGGGCACAGTCAAAGTATTTCATAAAGGACTTTTACTTCTCCCCCGCAGATCATTCCCAGATTTGCGCCGCCCTGATTGGACAGGTTATATGTCCTTACTTCACCGTGCTGTGCTCCGGGAGCATATTTCAGTGCCTGAAATTCCACATTTCCGCCGCCAATACTTCCGTAAGATCTACCTGTTCTGTCGAGAAACATCTTGCTACCAGTTCCCCGTGGCGATGATCCCCTTTTGGAAATAATTGTGAGCATGACTCCTCCTTCGTTCCCGCAGGCAGCAGCCTCCACTGTATCATCCACATAAGAAACATTGTATTTATTCTTCTCCTGAACAATTTCCGCAGCAATACTTACTGCAATCTCTGCCGGCATCTGTCCGCCGATCGGCAGACCGATCGGTGCATGGATCGTATTGAGCTGTGCTTCACTGATTCCTTCCCTGAGCAACTTCTCTCTGGTCAGTCTCACTTTGTTTCGACTTCCGATCATTCCCAGATAAGCATATGGACGCTTCAAAATCTGTCGGGCACTGGCACTGTCTCCCAGATGGCCTCTGGTCACGATCACATAATAAGAATTTTCATATGCCGGTATTTTTTCAGAAATTTCTTCAAATGCTCCACATACCAGTCTGTCCGCATCAGGAAACCTCTCTTTTGTCACAAAATCTTCTCTGTCATCCATAACTGTCACATGAAACCCCAGCATTTTGCCAATCTTTGCGACAGGCTGAGACACATGACCACCACCCAGAATGATAAGCCGGGGATTTTTTACATAAATCTCCACAAAAAAATCTGTCTCATCAATACAGATGATTCCCGTATTCCGACAGGCTGCCAGCTGGGCTGCACATTTTTCCCAGAACTCCGGGTTCCGACTGTTTTCACAGCTTATACGATCCGGCTCTTTTATCAGGCATTTTTCGCCTTTACAGTTTCCATTTAAAGCCATTGCTGTTTTTACTTTTCCTGTTTCTTCCAGTATCTGATAAATTTTTCTGTACATAGTCTCTCCTGTCTGATGAATAACTGGTTATGTTACTGTTACGTTACTGTTCACTCCGTTCCCAGTAACACTGTTACAGCAAACAGAATGAACAGTAACAATAATTGATTGTGATTTTCGCAAAAATATATTATAATTGACAAAAAAGTGAGGGGGATTATCATGAAAAAAAATAATTTTCTGCACAGCCTGCCGTTCAAATTACTTATCAGTGTGACATTTGGCACCTGTACTGGTCTTCTTCTGAATATAACAGATGAATCCGCAGTCACCGTTGCCGTGCTGAATGTGGTTGTCACATTCCAGTATATTCTTGGTCAGCTCATCCACTTCTGTGTTCCGCTGATCATCATCGGGTTTATTACCCCATCTGTTACAAAGCTTGGCAATAACGCTTCCAGAATGCTGGGAGTTTCCATCTGTATCGCCTATGCTTCTTCACTGGGAGCAGCTTTATTCTCCGCAGTATCAGGATATATACTGATTCCACACTTATCCATCAGTTCTGCCGCAGACAGTCTCAAAACCCTGCCCGATGTGATCTTCGAACTTTCTATTCCGCAGATCATGCCTGTTATGAGTGCGGTTGTACTGTCCATTATGCTCGGACTGGCAGCTGCCTGGACAAAAGCTGTACTGGTTTCATCCCTTCTGGATGAATTTCAGAAAATCGTACTGGCTCTCATATCCAGAATAATTATTCCGATTCTTCCATTCTTTATTGGACTGACCTTCTGTTCACTGGCATATGAAGGAAGCATCACCAGACAGTTTCCTGTATTTCTTCAGGTAATTGCCATTGTCCTTACAGGACACTTTATCTGGATGATATTCCTGTACACACTTGCAGGAATTTATTCCGGAGAGAATCCTGTTAATGTTGTGAAATACTATGGTCCGGCATACCTCACCGCTCTGGGAACCATGTCTTCTGCCGCTACACTCGCAGTTGCCCTGCGGTGCGCACATAAGGCAAAACCTCTCAGAAACGATATCGCCGACTTTGGCATCCCCTTATTTTCCAATATCCACCTCTGCGGTTCTGTTCTCACAGAAGTATTCTTCTGTATGGTAATTTCCAGGATTCTCTACGGTGCTGTACCTGCTCCGGGAACAATCGTTCTTTTCTGTATCCTGCTGGGTATCTTTACAATCGGTGCTCCGGGCGTACCGGGTGGAACTGTTATGGCATCTCTGGGAATCATTACAGGCATCCTGAAATTCGGTGATTCCGGTACTGCTCTGATGCTGACGATTTTTGCCTTGCAGGACAGCTTCGGAACCGCCTGCAATGTAACAGGCGATGGCGCACTGACTCTGATCCTTACCGGATATGCCAAACGTCACAATATTAAGGAAAAAATATCCTGAGACAGGCATTGATTTACAAAACCATCATATGCAGCCTCCACTTTAACAGCTGTACATATGATGGTTCTTATTTTAGCCTGATTTTTTGAGCAATGAAACATTCCGGCACACTACGGGCGAATGATCTTGTCAGCACCTGTCATGCGTTCTGCGATCGTATACATATCTGTTACAGTTCCGACTCTCAGTTCGTCCATCAGTCCATAATGCTTCAGACAAGTTCCACAGGTCATGATTTCCGTGCCATTTTCTTCCATCTTTTTCAGATCCTCAATGCTCTCCGAGCCTTCTGTTGTAAGTCTGGCTCCACCGTTATAAAAAAGAATCGTATCCGGCAGCACTTCCATCTGTGAAAGCGCGTAGATAAATCCTCTGATAAGAATCCTTCCAAGTTCATCATCACCATTTCCCATCGTATCAGAAGAGATCACTGCCACTGTCATTTTTTTATTCGGGATCTCACATACAAAATCCTCCTCATCTGCTTCTCTGCCGACCTGCTCTGTCCAGACGGTCATTTTTACCTGATATTTCTTATTCTGCAGCTTCTCAGATACAAACGTACAGCCTGTTTTGTTTGCCAGTCTGCTCAGATTATTTACCGCTGTTTCATTATCCACCAGGATTTCAAGTTCATCGCCGGCTGACGCTTTATCAATCACTTTTTTTGTCATTACTACCGGTATCGGACACTGTTTTCCCATTGCATTGATCTCATGTTTCATCTCGAATTCTCTCCTGTTTATTTTTTTTCTGGTAACTGTTCCGCACATTCTTCCTTTCTGCAACAGATATTGTCAGAAGAACTGCACTATTCTTTTCATCTATCTGCCTTTATCAAATATAACACAGATTCTGTACACCTTCAATAACTCCAAAAAGCATTCGCAAAATTCGTTACTGTTCATTTCATTCTCAGTAAGGTGGACAAAATTCTTTTAGGTATTCATATTTATTTTTTTCTATCCTCTTTTTATTTTCTTTTTTTTATGTTAGAATATAGAAAATCTGCAACTGTGAAGGTACTGAACAGTTACAAAAATCTGTTATTAGGAGGAAATCAAATGGGACGGCTTACTGTTTTAAAGCAACTTGCCGCTGCTCTTGCATCTCAGTTTGGTTCTGACTGCGAAGTTGTGATCCACGATCTGAAGGCTGCAAAACCAGAGCATTCAATCGTTTATATTGTAAACGGACACGTTACCAACAGAGATATCGGAGACGGACCATCCAGCGCGGTTTTTGACGCAATCCGTAACCAGGAAAAAACTCCGACACCGGATCATGCCGGTTACTTAACCAAAACATCAGACGGCAAGATTCTGAAATGCAGTACTTCTTATATTTATGATGACGACGGTACTTTACATTATATCTTTGAAATTAATTACGATGTCACAAAGTTCACTATCATCGAATCTGCATTGCATTCTCTTCTCACTCCGCAGAACAGAGAAGAGAAACCCAGAAAGGCTCCGCACAGTGTCAATGACCTGCTGGATCATCTGATTGATGAGTCGGTAGCACTGGTAGGAAAGCCTGTTCCACTGATGAATAAAGAAGATAAGGTTACTGCTATCCAGTTTTTAAATGATGCAGGTGCCTTCCTCATCACCAAGTCCGGAGATAAGGTTGCCAACTATTTTGGCATTTCCAAATATACCCTCTACAGTTACATTGACGTAAATAAATAGATAAAAACAAAAAAACAGAACCCTGTGATATTTTTCATACGGTTCTGTTTTTCAGTTGTTGCCGTGATCTTATCGTTCCAGTTCATGTGCCTGTCTGTAAATCTCACAGGCTGCATGATTTACGCATCTCTCATGTGCGCAGTCCATAAAGACAAGGGTTCTTTTATCTCCCTCCACATTATATTCACAGCAGACTGTAGTTCCCCCATTACAGGTCCTGCAGAATCCGGAAATAAACTCTTCTTCTGTTTCCATATCTTATATCTCCTCGAAAAAAGTCCCCTGCCATAACAGCAGGGGACTTTCACGTTCGGTCATATTCAGATTAGTTATTGATAAGTTTGTCTTCGCCGTTCCAGCTGTAAAGTTTACGGATTTCTTCGCCAACTTTCTCAGACTGATGTTCGGAAGCTAATTTTCTCATAGCTTTGAAGTGAACCTGTGCACCTGCATCAGACATATCAAGTAAGAAGTCTTTTGCAAATGTACCATCCTGAATATCGGAAAGAACTTTCTTCATAGCTTTCTTTGTATCTTCTGTGATGATCTTAGGTCCTGTGATGTAATCGCCATATTCCGCTGTGTTGGAGATAGAATATCTCATTCCTGCAAATCCTGACTGATAGATCAGATCTACGATCAGTTTCATTTCGTGGATACACTCGAAGTATGCGTTTCTTGGATCATAACCAGCTTCAACAAGTGTCTCGAAACCAGCCTGCATAAGTGCACAAACACCACCGCAAAGTACAGCCTGCTCACCGAAGAGGTCTGTCTCTGTCTCTGTACGGAATGTTGTTTCAAGAACACCGGCTCTTGCTCCGCCAATACCAAGTGCATATGCAAGTGCGATATCCTGAGCTTTACCTGTAGCATCCTGCTCTACAGCGATCAGACAAGGTACACCTTTACCAGCCTGATATTCGCTTCTTACTGTATGTCCAGGTCCTTTAGGAGCGATCATTGTAACGTCAACAAATTTCGGAGGTTTGATGCATCCGAAGTGGATGTTGAAGCCATGAGCGAACATCAGCATATTGCCTTCTTCAAGGTTTGGTTCGATGGATTCTTTGTAAAGCTTAGCCTGTTTCTCATCATTGATAAGAATCATAATAATGTCAGCCTGTTTAGCTGCCTCTGCTGCTGTATATACTTTAAACCCCTGCTCTTCAGCTTTTTTCCAGGATTTACTGCCTTCGTACAGACCGATAATGACATCACATCCGGACTCTTTTAAGTTCAGAGCATGTGCATGTCCCTGGCTTCCGTATCCAATAATTGCAATTTTTTTACCATCCAGTAAGCTTAAATTACAATCTTCCTGATAAAAAATCTTGTTAGCCATTTTGTTTTCCTCCTGCTAATCGTAAAAAAATTTATCGTTAAGGGTTTAACCCCTAGCAAACTATAATATGTATCATTCCGGGAAATCTGCTGCCTTTGCATATCAAACAGCCTCCTGATTTCCATATCAGAAATAGGTTACATCCTGTGAACCTCTTGATAAACCGGTCGTTCCTGTACGTGCAAGTTCAAGAATCTCATAATCTCCCATCAGTTCAAGAAATGCCTCCAGTTTCTTATGGTTGCCTGTCATTTCCAGTATCATGGAATCCACGCTTACGTCTGCAACTTTGGCATGGAAAACATCTGCAATGGAAATGAGTCCCTGTCTCTGTTCCGGTTTCGCCAGCACCTTGATCATCATTAACTCATGGCATACACTGTTGTCCGGTTCCAGGATCTTAATATCCCTTACATCTACAAGCTTGGCAAGCTGATTCGTAATCTGTTCCAGAATCAGTTCATCCCCGCTGCACACAACGGTAATTCTGGAAAAACGTTCGTCCGCTGTCACACCTCCGGTGATGCTGTCGATGTTATAGCCTCTGCGGCTGAATAATCCAGATACTCTGGTTGTTACACCTGCAGTGTTATCTACTAACAGGGATAATACTCTCTTCTGCATGTTCCACCTGCTTCCAACGTGTCTGTTTTCAACACGTTAATATAATAAATAGCTCGTATGGTTACCATTATATCAACAATCAGGATTTTGTCAATAAATTTTTCGCTGAAAACCATTGTCTTTCCGTGGAAATTTCCGTCAGAATTTTCCTGGCTGCCATGGAGCCTCACAGTTGCCTGACACTGCCTGGCCAAAGATAAAATCATTCGCTTCGTTACCTGTGTTGATTATATCAGATATTTATCCCTGAATTCTTCCACTCTTTTCGGTTTCAGGTAAAACACTTCCTGAAAGAACTTTTCCATGGAACCGTATCGACGTTTTATATCAGTGAAAACCACTGCCAGATACTCTTCTTTTACATTACAGAGAATCCGCAGCTTCTGCAGCATCCTGTCATCTGCCTCAGGCCATGTACTTACAAGCCTTTCCATATACTTCAGTTCCGGCTCCATATAATGGTTGGATCTCAGATAATCTTCATAAATGATACTGTCTTCCACTCCCAGCAATTTCAGCAAAAATGCAGTTCCAATGCCTGCACGGTCTTTGCCTGTCCCGCAATGCCACAGAATAGCTCCCTTTTCCTGATGAAGCAGAATATCTATAAACCTGGCATATTGTTTCAGAACAAGCTGATCTTTACAGAGAGATTTATACTGTTCCAGCAGATATTTCTCAGCATCATCCGGAATTTCCTCCAACAGTCCCAGCAGTTCGTTCTTACTGCAGATCCCGTGCAGTTCCTCATCCACAACCGGCACATGATAATACTCCACATCTGCAATAATCGTATCCGGTCTGCATTTACACTCTTCACTCGACCGCATATCCACAACTGTTTTCAGATTATATTCTTCTGTAAGCCGGTTTTTGTCACTGTCAGACATATGATACAGATTTCCGCTTCGCAAAAGTCTCCTTGGCAGGATATGTCTGCCATCCGCTGCGGTGACCGCTCCCAGATCTCTGGTATTTGGCAGACTCTGAAGCAGTATTCTGCCCCCTTTCGGAAAACCTGCTGCCATATCCGGATTCAGGATCCTGAGAATTCTGATGCACTCATGGATTTCTTTTTCCGTCATGTCAAATTTATATCTCTTCTTACGTCTGGTAACGACCACCAGATAATTCACGCTCAGCTGCCGGTCAGCCCCCTCTGCTGTCCCTTCCTTGCGCATATACGCCCACACAATATCTTTGCATGGAAGATTATTTATCATCATATGCCTGGTAAACACCAGAAAACCATCTTCAATTCTTATCTTTCCGTACTTCACGATCTACCACTCCACTACCTACGTTTTTTTGTTCAGGATAACATAGAAATCAAAATTTGACAATTCCCGTCAATCGTTTATAATCATGGTGTTGTTGCTGTTGTTACTGTTCACACACCACTATCCCGAGACATACAAGCCAAAATTCCATTGCCGCAGGCAATCTGGAATGAA
>CAVCYJ010000129.1:0-8321 GCA_963605995.1 Holdemanella biformis
AGATATTCTACAGATTTCTTACATATTCCTTAAACATATCTCCGCGCTGTTCATAGTTATCAAACTGTCCCCAGCTTGCACATGCGGGAGACAGTAAAACGGCATCACCCGGCTGTGCTTTCTCTGCGCACACCTTCACTGCCTCTTTCAGATCTTCGCAGAGGATAATATCATGGAAGCCATGTTTCTCAGCAGCCTCTCTGATCTTCTCTTTTGTCTGCCCGATCAGCACCAGATAACGAACCTTTCCGTCAAATGCCTCGATCCATTCATCATATGCAGACTGCTTGTCGTAACCTCCGCCGATAAGGAGAGTTGGCCGGTTCATGGCCTGAATTCCCTTAATAGCCGCATCCGGATTGGTTCCCTTTGAATCATTATAATAAGCAACACCATTCTTCTCTGTCACATATTCAATTCTGTGTGCAACCGCTGTAAATTCACAGATACTCCTGCGGATACTCTCCATAGATACGCCATCATAATATGCCATTGCAACAGCAGCCATTACATTCTCAAAGTTATGTTTACCAAGCAGCTTCAGATCTGCGGTATTTACCACTTCGATCTCCTTTTCGCCATCTTTGAGGATAATCCTGTCACCATCCAGATAAATTCCCTTTTCCAGCTTGCGTTCACTTGAAAAATATACCACTCTCGGTATCAGATGCTCCCCAAATCTGCGAAGCACTTCATCCTCATAATTCAGCACACAGACATCTTCGGTTCCCTGATTCTTTGTAATCATTTCTTTGACACGGATATACTCTTCCATCGTGTGATGACGGTTCAGATGATCCTCTGTAATATTCAGGATTGCCGATACCTTTGGTGCGAATTCACTGATCGTTTCCAGCTGAAAGCTGCTGATTTCAGCTACAGTTACTGAATCCGGAGTCGTTTCCAGTGCTTTGGATGTATAGGGAGTTCCGATATTTCCAACCACAAAGACAGATTCACGGGCATCCTGCATGATTTTTCCCAGAAGTGCGGTAGTAGTTGTCTTTCCATTAGTTCCTGTAATGGCAAGCACCTCGCCTCTGGCAACTCTGTATGCCAGCTCTACCTCTCCCCATATCGGAAGTCCCTGTTCACAAAATTCCTTCACGATCGGCAGATCAGTCGGTACACCCGGACTCAAAACTACCAGATCAAGGCTCTCCTGCACTTTCTGTGGAAGCTCCCCTGCATATACCTTCACAGGATAAGTTCCGTCAGTCTTATGTATAACTGCCTCTTTATCAATCTCTGCATTTCCATCATAGATAACCGGAAATGCCCCTGTCTTTGCAAGAAGGTCAGCTGCTCCAATCCCACTCTTTCCGGAGCCAAACACCAACACCTGTTTTCCCTGTAATTCCATAATAAATTCCTCCTGATATCTTGCCGGTGCCGCTGCAGGCGGCACATCCTGTTTCGCAAAAACAGTATCCGGAATACATTACAGCGCCAGAAGTGCAATCATGCACATCACTGCCGTAACCACCGAAAATACTGCAACCACACGCGTTTCAGACCATCCACATAACTCAAAATGATGATGGATCGGTGCCATCTTAAAAATACGTTTGCCGTGTGTTGCCTTAAAGTATGTTACCTGAATGATAACTGACAGCACTTCAATGAGATAGATCAGCCCTGCAAGCAGAATAAATAACGGCATCTGCATCACGTAAGCAGTGCCTGCAACAAATCCGCCAAGTGCCAGAGAACCCGTATCTCCCATAAATACCTTCGCAGGATATACATTAAACAGCAAAAATCCCATCAGACTTCCCACTACCGCGCAGGTTATCGGTTCAATACCGGATTTCATTCCGATAGAAACCACAGAAAAAAACACAGCTACGATCAAAGTCACACTGGAGGCCAGGCCATCCAGACCATCTGTGAAGTTTACACCATTTACTGTACCGATCACTGCAAAAAACAGTACGGGAAAAGCAAGCCATCCAAGATTCAGAAAATGTCCGCTCCAAAACGGAATCCTCATTGTCAGGGAAATGTCCGTGTATTTAACAATATAAAATACAAAAATTGCCGTCAGTACCACCTGAAGAGAAAATTTCTGCCACGGAAGCAGCCCGTCTGAACGTTTCAGTACTACTTTCAGATAATCATCCAGAAATCCGATAATTCCGAAACCAAGAGTCAGAAATAATACCGGAATGATCTTCGGATAATCACCGACATAAAACAATGCAGTGACCGCTGTAGCTATCAGAAATATCACACCACCCATCGTTGGTGTTCCTGCTTTTTTTAAATGGGACTGTACACCTTCTGTTCTTTCTGTCTGTCCCATTTTCAGATTTCTGAGAAAAGGGATTATGATCGGCCCTAATACAACACTGATCGCAAATGAGATCAGTACGGGGATTACAACTTGAAATTCCATCTCACACCTCGTTCATTCTTTTGTTTTTTCCGGTAACTGTTCAGCCGGCTGCTGTCTGTAAAGCACTGAACCGCTACTTTTTCTGAAAGCATCTTTTGTGTCTCACGCTTTCAGACTGCCTTTAGTATAAGGCTTTTTTATGTATTTATCAACCCTGACGCTGCAATTTCCTGACCATCTGCCGTTTTCAGATGTAAAGACTCCTTATAATTATGATGATACTCACAGCTGCGTATTCTTTTCTATTCCCAGATATGGCAGGATATTCTCAAATATATTTCGGATCACCGGTGCCGCAATTGTGCCGCCATAATAAATCCCCTGAGGATCATGGATAATACATAAGCCCAGAATTACAGGATTTTCTGCCGGGGCAAAGCCTAAAAATGAGGAAATATAACGATTGGCACTTCTTGGAAGTGTCTGGGAGGTGGCTGTCTTTCCGCCAATAGAATAGCCTTCAATCTTCGCATTCTTACCGGAACCCTGTGACACTACTGTTTCAAGGATTTTTCTTATTTCTTCTGATGTTTTTTCAGAAATAATTCCGTCCTGTACCGGAAATTCCAGTTTTTCTCCCTGTGTTCCGTCAGAATTTAATACAGCCACCCCGAAATGAGGTGTGACACGTTTTCCGCCGTTGATCAGGGAACTGACTGTCGCAGCAAGCTGAACCGGAGTGATCTGGAAAGACTGCCCAAAAGAAACCGTTGCCAGTTCCACTTCTCCCATATTTTCTTTTTGATGCATAATGGTTCCGGCTTCTCCCGGAAGATCTGTTCCGGTTTTGTCAAAAAGTCCAAATTTACTGAAATATTGATAATAGCGTTCCACTCCCAGTCTCAGCCCCACCTCAATAAATACCGGATTACAGGAGTTTTGGGCTCCCTCCACAAAATTCTGCGCTCCATGTCCCGTCCGTTTGGCACAGTGAATCCTCCGATCTTCTACCAGTTTATATCCGGGACAGTAAAACTGATCCTCCGCCGAAACCACACCTGCTTCCAGACCTGCCGCCATGGTAATGATCTTAAATGTAGAGCCCGGTTCATAGGTATCATTCAGACATGGATTTCTCCACATCTGATTCAGAAGTTCCTGTTTTCTTTCGGCCGTTATCCGGATTTCTGAATCAGCTGTCTGCTGTACCTGTTCCCCCTCCGGTTCTGATGCCAGCTGTGTCTGCAGCTCCTCAGTCAATGTAAACGGATCATTCAGATCAAACTCCGGAACATTTACACAGGCATAGATTTCTCCGTTCTGAGGATTCATCAGAAGAACAGACACCCGTTCTGCCTGTTTTTCCTCCATGACCTTCAGTGCAGCCTGCTGCGCATATTTCTGGATATTGATATCCAGACTGAGAAGCAGTTTTTTTCCCTCAACCGGATTTTTTCTGTTTTCTCCCAGTTTGTCTATTTCGATTCCTCTGGCATCTGTAGTTGTCAGAATCTGTCCCGGCTCTCCTTTCAGTATCTCTTCGTATTTCACTTCCAGACCAATGATCCCCTGATTGTCTCCACCTGTAAAGCCGATCACTCTGGATGCCAGGCTTCCATATGGATAGTATCGCTTATAATCCTCGTCCACTTTTATTCCTGCCAGCTTACTTTCCCTTATCGAATCGCCCACACTTTTCTCCACATTTGTCTTTATCCTTTCTATAGAAGAAACTTTCTCCACCCGTCTGCGAACTGCCGCTTCCTCCATTTCAAGCTTCTCTGTCAGCAATTTAATCACCTTCTCCGGCTCACTGATCTGACTGTGGATCACAGAAATCGTACAGACTGTTCTGTTAGCCGCAAGCACTTTCCCTTTTGCATCCAGGATTTCACCCCTGGCAGCTTTGATATCACGTTCTCTCTCATGAAGCTTTCTGGCTTTTTCATAATAATACTCCGAACGAAAGCCCATCAGATACACCAGCCTCCCGATCAGTCCCGCCATCATCAGGATACAGCAGACAAATACTATCCATATTTTTTTCCTGTGGAACGTCATATTTTTTTTCATAAAAAAATATCCCCGCAGAGATCGTCACATTAAATATATGAACTCTCCCTGCAGGGGTATTCACCATACCGGTATAATATTCTCAGAAGGACTGTGCACGGTCCGGTTTTATATTACTCCAGTCCGGCTTCTTCATTGGTGATTCCTTCAGATTCTGCATTGTTATCCTCTGTAGTCTCTGTTCCGTCATCTTCCAGCGGTGCCGGAGCATCCGGATTGGATACCGCATCTCCGGAGGAATCTGCCGCTGTACTTCCCGTACCTGTAACCAGATTTGTGGACATCTTATAGTTTCCATTATCATCCAGTACATGATCTCCGTTAGAATCCAGCAGATATCCATTCTCATCAATTCTGTTTCCATCCCAGTCGATCAGATTGCCTTCCGAATCCACCAGATTACCGTCACTGTCCAGTGAACTGCTGGCAGCCGTGCTCTTCAGATGACCCTTAAAGCCTTCCCATAGTTCTGTCTCCGGTACTGTTCCATCCTCAGATTCATCCGGTGTTACATTCAGATACGGCAGAAGCTCAGAAAGAATTCCCTGTGCAATATACTGCGGATAGGTGCTGTTTGCCTGATCGTCGGCATTTGGCTCATCTACAACCACATAGATCACAACTGCCGGATCATCTACAGGTGCAAATCCGATAAAGGAAACCAGATATTTGCCATTTCCTCGCGGATATTTCTCGGCTGTACCTGTCTTACCGCCTGAACTGTAGCCCTCTACCTTGGAATGACGGCTGGTACCCTGCTGCACACTCAGTTCCATATAGCTTCTGATATCACTGGAAATACCGGATGAGATCGTCTGTTTCAGAAGTACAGGTGTAATCGTCCTGACTGTTCCGCCATTACTGTCCAGAATCTTCGTCACCAGATGTGGCTGATAATAGTATCCTCCATTGACCACAGAACACATAGCATTGATTTCCTGAATCATAGTACAGGTAAATCCCTGACCAAACGAAGAGCAGGCAAGCTCTGTCTCTCCCATGGATTCTTCTGTATGGATAATACCCGCACCCTCATTCGGAAGATCAATTCCTGTTCTGGTACCAAAGTTAAACAGACTCTGTGCTTTGATAAACTGTGTTGCCCCCATCTTGGCACCTATCTGCATCATTGCATCATTGCAGGAATTGGCAATTACCTCACCCAGCGTTTCTGTACCATGTGCGCTCGGATATACCGCACACTTGATCATCGTATCTCCAAACGTCTGTGAACCATCACAGACAAAGGTATCCGATTCCTGAATCGCTCCCTTTTCCAGCGCAGCTGCCATAACAATAGGTTTCACAACAGAACCCGGTTCATATGCATCTGTCACACAGAAATTGCTCCACATACCATTTAATGCTTCCACTGTCTCTGTATCACTCATGGCTTTGATCTCATCCTCAGAATACACATTGGACAGATCTCTTGGATTATTCAGATCGTAACGATCCCCTCCATCCATGGCAATGATCTCGCCGGTAGATGGATCCTCCACGATCACTCCGATATTTTTGGCTCCCATTGCCTCTTTAAAACCATTGACATATTTCTCAACAATCTGCTGTGCTCCGATATCAATGCTGGTCTGGATACTTTTTCCGTTTACCGCTGCAATGATCGTCTGCTCCACATCCGAATCATTGTTGATATATCCATATTGTCTGCCATCCATGCCGGTAAGTGTACTGTTGTAATATCCTTCCAGTCCGATATCCGCCACATCACGGTCGAGAGCAAAGCCAATCGTATCACATGCAGTCTCATTAAATGGATAGCTCCTCAAATAATCCTCTTCAAACCAGACCCCCTTGATATTTGCCCTCTCCTTTGCCTGAGCAGCAGTAAGTCCTGACTCCTCGTCTGCAGTCTCATAACTCTCAAACTCTTTTTTCTTATCCATGGACAGCTGTTTCACCAGAATCTGATACTGGCTCTGGCTGGTATCCGAATCTGAGAGAAGCGAACGTACCGTTTCTTCATCAACTCCCAGAACCTCATTCAGAGCAGTGATCGTCGGTTCAACATAATCTTCATCCGAATTTACGGTCTTGCAGTCCAGTATTACATTGTAAACCTTATTGCTGGTTGCAAGGATATTTCCATTCTTATCATAAATATCTCCTCTCTTCGCCGGCAATACCTGACTTTCATACTTCTGCTGTGCCTGACTCAACACCTGTTTCTTATACTTTGTGCCACTTGTAGCATTGATAAAAGTAATCCTTACTATTAATACTACTAAAGCCAGTAACACTACTGTAAATAGCATTACCAGCTTTTTTCTCATGTTGTAGTTTATTTTTTTCCGCGGTCTCTTCCGACTTCTTTTTGCTGTATTGTTCAATCCATCACCTACTTTGAATCTGGTATATCCTGGTACTGTCTGACATAGCTGTTTCCGGATGTAGAATAGGTTACTGTCTGATCATCTGACGGATATTTCATTCCCAATCGTCCTAATGCGGTCTGTTTGATCTGGTTCAGATCTATATTAGACGTTACCTGACTGTAATATGCGTCATTATCTTCTTTTAAATCTGCCAGCGTCTCCTCGAGGGACGCAACCGTACTCATTTTAGCTGTAATTTCCGATTTAAATCGGAGGTATTTTACCGAACAGAACAGGATTGCCGTGCATACAACAGCCAGAAATACGACAAATCCCCAGTTCATCGCTGTAGCCTTCTGTCGATTTCTCTGCGCTTCTTTACTCAGTTCGCGTTTCTGTCTGTATACCGGTGCTGTCTGTACTCTCCGGCTTCGATCAGTCTGCGTTCTTCCGGAATGCTGCCTCTGTCGCTGTCTTGTCCTGTCCGGAACTTCTGCAAGGCGTCTGACCGTATTTCCCTCAACATACATTCCTCTGTTTACTCTGGCATTTGTTCTGCTTCTTCTTGCTGTTTCAGCTCTGGTCGCCTTCGCCATTTCCTGCCTCTCTATTACTTAACTACCATACTCTCTCAAAAATCCTCAGCTTCGCACTCTTGGAACGCGGATTCTCTTCCATTTCCTTCTCCCCCGGAAGAATCGGCTTCCTCGTTATCACTTTTCCTCTGGATTTCTTTCCGCATACACATACCGGAAAATCCGGCGGACAGGTACATGGATTTTCATTCTTTCTGAAAATCGTCTTAACAATTCTGTCCTCCAGTGAATGGAATGTGATGATGCAAAGTCTGCCGCCGTCATCAAGGATGTCGATCATTCCATCCAGAGAATCTCTCAGAACATCAAGTTCTCTGTTGAGTTCAATACGGATTGCCTGAAACGTCCGCTTTGCCGGATGTCCTGACTTCATCTGCATTTTCATCGGAATTGATTCCCTGATGATTTCTGTAAGTTCCCCGGTCGTTGTGATCGGTTTCACCTGTCTGGCTGCTACAATGTGTTTCGCAATGTTCTTTGCAAATTTATCTTCACCGTAATCGCGAATGATACGGTATAACTCTTTCTCTTCATAACCGTTGACAATATCACTGGCTGTCTGTGACTGACGCTGATCCATACGCATGTCAAGCGGTGCATCCACTCTATAGGTAAATCCACGCTCTTCATTATCCAGCTGATAGGAAGACACTCCCAGATCAAGTAAGATTCCATCGACTTTATCAATGCCTCTTGATGCCAGTTCCTGTACCATGTAACAATAATTGCTGCGAATGATCGTCACCTGATTACAGGCGGCTAACCTCTCACCCGCAGCAATTATCGCATCCTGGTCCTGATCTATGCCAATAAATCTCCCCTTAGCAGAAAGCTTCTTACACACCTCCAGGGCATGTCCCGCACCTCCTAAAGTGCCGTCCACGTAGATTCCGTCAGGTCTGATATGCAAACCTTCAATGGTTTCTTCCAGTAATACAGATTTGTGTTTAAATTCCATCTCCGTCTCCTGTCTGGATT
>CAVCYJ010000130.1:0-8267 GCA_963605995.1 Holdemanella biformis
CTCACCATAAATCAAACACATTTATCAGATATAGTAATACCATCAACAAAAGAAATTAAAATCCTGTCTAAAAAGCAGTATCAGAGTGGATTTTAAACGTAAACTGTGAAGAAATCGAACAGTTTTCAATTATAAGACTATAAAAAATATAAAGAGAGGTATCACTATGAAGTATAAACATCTGGCAATGATTATGGGAGTTATGATCACAGCAACATCTGTAGGTTCATCCGCGACAGCGTTTGCCGCTGATACCAAAACAGAAAGTACAGAAGAAGCAGGAGACACCACAGAAACAGCAGATGCGAAAACTGAAGACGGAAAAGAAGAAACAAATGAAAACGAAATTCTCGGAGAGGTAAAATCCGTAGAAGATGGAAAAATCACCATCGCCGTAGGAACCAGAAAAGAAATGAGCCAGCCGGGAGATCAGGCACAGGGCGGAGAAGCTCCTGAGAAACCGGAAGGTGAGGATACAAAAGCAGATAAAGATGCAGAGAAATCTGAAGAAACAGACAGCGAAACAACAGAAGATGCCAGTGCAGATGAATCTTCTGATTCAAAGGAAACAGCAGAAGCAACAGATGACTCAGATGATGCGTCTGATGATAAAGCAGACAAAGGTGATGCGGCAGAAGATAAAGGTGACGGACAGGGTGCTCCGAACGGAGAAGCACCATCTATGTTAGATCTGACAGGAGAAGAACAGGAAATCACAGTTACAGACAGCACAGTGATCACCAAACAGTCCATGGGTGGCGGACAGGGCGCACCCGGCGGAGAGGCTCCGGAGAAACCGGATGGAGAGAAATCCGATGACAGCACAGACAGCAGTTCTGATGATTCTGAAGCATCAGATGCAAAAGAATCTACAGATACAACGGATTCAGAAGATACAGACAGTGAAGCACCGGAGAAACCGGACGGAGAAGCCCCGGATGGCAACGGTCAGGCTCCGGATGGTGCAGGCCAGACGGAAGAGATCACATTAGATGATATCAAAGAAGGTGATGTAGTTGCTATCACTTTAGATGATGACGGAAATGCAGCAACTATCACAGTTCAGTCCATGGAAATGGGCGGCGGTCAGGGAGGCCCTGGCGGACAGTCTGCCGGTGTGGACAGCTATGATGCAGCTAATGAATACAGTTCAGACGAAACAGTTTCCGATACATCTCTGGAATCCACAGGAACAGACGAGAATGCAGCACTTGTCTCTGACGGTGCAGAAGTTACATTCAGTAACGATGCGATCACCAGAACCTCTTCTGACAGCCAGGGCGGTGATAACTCCAGCTTTTACGGTGTAGGTGCGGCAGTCCTTGCGACAGATGGAACGGCATATGTCAAAGGCAGTACGGTAACTACAGACAGCAAAGGCGGTGCAGGACTTTTTGCATACGGTGACGGAACTGTCTATGCGGCAGATACAGATATTACGACACAGCAGGATACTTCAGGCGGAATCCATGCAGCTGGCGGCGGAAAACTCTACGCATGGGATCTGAGTGTAGAGACAAACGGTGAATCCTCCGCGGCTATCCGCAGTGACAGAGGCGGCGGAACAATGGTCGTAGACGGCGGTACTTACACATCCAATGGTGTAGGATCACCTGCAGTTTACTGTACCGCAGATATTGCGATCAATAATGCAGAGCTGACAGCGAATGGTTCAGAGGCAGTATGCATTGAGGGATTAAACTCCCTGAGACTTTACAACAGTAACCTGACCGGAAATATGAGTGATGATGAGCAGAATGATACCACCTGGACAGTGATTCTCTATCAGAGTATGTCCGGTGACTCCGAAGTAGGAAACAGCACATTCCAGATGGACGGCGGTACGATCACATCCAAGAACGGCGGTTTATTCTACACAACCAACACAGAATGCACGATCGCATTAAAAGACGTAGATATCACATACAGTGATGACAGTGAATTCTTCCTGCAGTGTACAGGAAACAACAACCAGCGTGGATGGGGACAGAGCGGTGCCAACGGATCTGACTGTAACTTTACAGCAGACAGCCAGGATATGAAAGGTAATGTGATCTGGGATTCCATCAGTGACCTTGATTTCTACATGACGAACGGCAGCACACTGGAAGGTGCTTTCGTTAATGATGAAACCAACGCAGGAGATGGCGGAGACGGCTACTGCAACGTAGTGATCGACGAAGGTTCTACATGGACAGTAACGGGTGACAGTACGATCACATCTCTTTCCAATGCAGGAACGATCACAGATGCAGACGGAAAGACAGTATCCATCGTAGGTACAGACGGAACTTCTTATGTAGAGGGCGACAGTGACTATACAATCACAGTAGATTCCTATCAGGACAGCGCTGACACTTCAGCTTCCACTACAGTTGACGACTGGTCAAACTATGAAGTAGAAAGACCGGAATCTCTGTAAAAGAGCAGTTAATCTATAGTTGATATTGTAATAAAAAGGTATCCTCCCCCGAATATGATGTACTCATATTTCAGGCAGGATACCTTTTACGTTTATATGTTATTATTTCCTGAATCTGCAGAAACTATTGCAGAAATTCTTTGACCTTATTTCTGCAGCTTCCTGGAATGCTCAGATTTCGGTTCGCAGGTGAGCTCTACACCAAGCTTACGGAACTGCAGAATATCCACCTGAGACAGCAGTACAGAAGTATGAACCTGGCAGCCCTTTAATTTGGGGATCTGCTGCAGCGCAAGTTTCGCATCATCATTATCGGCAGCACTGATAGAAAGTGCGATCAGAGTCTCATCAGAATGCAGCCTTGGATTCTTGCTTCCGAGATACTGAGTCTTAAGGGTCTGGATCGGTTTTAAGGCTTCCGGAGAGATTACGTGTTTGCTGTGGTCGATTCCTGCAAGTTCTTTCAGGGCATTCAGGATAAGGGCAGAGGAAGCACCAAGCAGATCAGAAGTCTTTCCTGTAATGATACGTCCGTCATCAAGCTCCATGGCAGCAGCAGGTGCGCCGGTTTCTTCTTCACGCTGCAGTGCGGCAGGAACAACCCTGCGGTCTTCTTTGCTGACATGAGCCTGTTTCAGCAGCAGATCAATTTTGAATACTTCTTCCTCACGTCCTGTTCCGCGAACCAGAGCTTCCATACTCTTATAATATCTGCGGATGATCTCCTGGCGTGCGGCCTCCTTGCAGGCTTCATCATCAACAATACAGTTGCCGGCCATATTTACTCCCATATCTGTCGGAGATTTGTAAGGGCATTCACCCATGATCTTCTCAAACATAGCCTGAAGAACCGGGAAAACTTCAACGTCACGGTTGTAGTTGATCGTAGTTTCGCCGTATGCTTCCAGATGGAACGGGTCGATCATATTGACATCATTTAAGTCAGCAGTAGCTGCCTCATAAGCCAGATTGACCGGATGCTTCAGCGGGATATTCCAGATCGGGAAGGTTTCAAACTTCGCATATCCGGCTTTCACTCCACGTTTATATTCATGATAAAGCTGTGAAAGACAGGTAGCCATTTTTCCGCTTCCGGGTCCGGGAGCAGTGATGACAACCAGCGGCCTTGTTGTTTCGATATAATCATTCTTGCCATATCCCTCATCACTTACGATCAGAGAAGTATTGTTCGGATAACCGGGGATCAGATAAAGCACATAAACTCTGATGCCAAGTTTCTCCAGACGTTTCTTAAACGCATCCGCGCTCTCCTGACCTGCATACTGAGTAATGCAGACACTTCCTACATAAAGACCGCGTTCTGTAAACACTTCCATGAGACGGAGTACGTCTTCATCATAAGTGATACCAAGGTCACCTCTGACTTTGTTCTTGTCAATATCGGCGGCACTGATCACGATGACGATCTCAGCCTGATCAGAAAGCTGCATCAGCATACGCAGTTTACTGTCCGGCTCAAATCCCGGAAGAACTCTGGAAGCATGGTAGTCGTCAAAAAGCTTACCGCCAAATTCCAGATAAAGCTTGTTCCCAAACTTACTGATACGTTCCCGAATATGCTCGGACTGCATTTTCAGATACTTGTCATTGTCAAATCCTATCTTCATTTGTTCATTTCCTTTCCCATCACATTAATCACTTTGTCAATAGTATACTACAAATGAAGCCATTTGTAACAGATAAATTTGTAAAAGTTCAAACTGTCCCGGGTGTAACTGAAAATTTAACAATCTCCCGGTTGATTTATATGGAAAATCTCTTTATAATAAGAACGTTAATAGCTGTGAAAGACTGAAACAGTTACGAACGATAACGTTTAGGAGGAATAATCATATGGACAATAATCCGAATGGCAATCGTCCTGATAATAAAGGTCCGGGCAAACACGACCCGAATAAAGATCATCAGTCGATTCTGGCCTTTCTGTTATGCCTTCTGGTCACTCTGGTATGTTTTGCCATGTTTACCAATATGCTCAAAGACAGTTCCAGTGAGATTACTTATGATGAATTCATTGAGCTGGTAGAGGACGGAGATGTAAAAGAAGTTGTTCTTCAGTCGAATACATTGACGATTACCCTGAAACAGCAGCCGTCAGAATTTTCGGAGAACATTTATTATACCAATCAAATGGAATCAGCAGATAAACTGACGGAGAGACTTGAAGGAACAGGCATTAAATTTGAGTACAAGCAGCCGGATGCAGTTGGTGAAATTGCTTCTATGCTGGTAAGTGTGCTTTTGCCAACAATCGTGCTTTTTGTATTGTTAATGGTGTTTATGCGCCGTATGAACAGAGGCGGAGGAATGATGGGTGTCGGCAAGAGCCGCGCAAAAGCCTATATTCAGAAAGATACAGGAGTTATGTTCAGGGATGTGGCAGGACAGGATGAAGCGAAAGAATCACTTCAGGAGGTTGTAGATTTTCTGCACAATCCGGGAAAATATACAACTATCGGAGCCAAGCTCCCGAAGGGTGCTCTGCTTGTAGGCCCTCCGGGAACAGGTAAAACACTTCTGGCAAAAGCAGTAGCAGGAGAGGCACACGTACCGTTTTTCTCCCTTTCCGGTTCCGAGTTTGTGGAAATGTTTGTAGGTGTGGGTGCATCCCGTGTCCGTGACCTGTTTGAAGAAGCAAAGAAGAATGCACCGTGCATCATCTTTATTGATGAGATCGATGCGATCGGCAAGAGCCGTGATTCTCATTATGGCGGTGGCAATGATGAACGTGAGCAGACACTGAACCAGCTCCTTGCCGAGATGGATGGATTCGATACATCCAAGGGACTTCTGATCCTGGCAGCTACCAACCGTCCGGAGGTTCTGGATCCTGCACTTCTGCGTCCGGGACGCTTTGACAGACGTGTGATCGTTGACCGTCCGGATCTGAAGGGCAGAATTGAGATTCTGAAAGTACATGCCAGAAATGTAAATCTGGATGAGACAGTAGATTTCGAGAATATCGCGCTTGCAACTTCCGGAGCGGTAGGCTCCGATCTGGCAAACATGATCAATGAGGCTGCAATCCTTGCAGTTAAGAATGGCCGCCGTGCAGTATCCCAGAAGGATCTGCTGGAAGCAGTAGAGGTCGTTCTGGTAGGTAAAGAAAAGAAAGACAGAATCCTCAGTGCACAGGAGCGCAGGATCGTATCTTATCACGAGGTTGGACATGCACTGGTAAGTGCCCTGCAGAAAGATGCGGAGCCTGTACAGAAGATTACCATTGTGCCAAGAACCATGGGTGCACTTGGCTATGTAATGCAGGTACCGGAAGAGGAGAAATACCTCAACACCAAGAAAGAACTGGAAGCAATGCTTGTAGGATATCTTGGCGGCCGGGCAGCAGAGGAACTGGTGTTTGATACAGTAACCACAGGCGCAGCGAATGATATTGAACAGGCTACAAAGGTAGCACGTGCAATGATCACACAGTACGGTATGTCTGAGAAATTCGGGCTGATGGGACTGGCAACTCAGGAGAATCAGTATCTCAGCGGCAGAGCAGTATTAAACTGCGGTGATGATACGGCAACTGAGATAGACCATGAGGTAATGATCTTGCTTCACGATTCTTATGAAGAAGCAAAGAAACTGCTTAACAGTCACAGAGAAGCACTGGATAAGATTGCTGCTTATCTGATACGCCGGGAAACCATCACGGGAAAGGAATTCATGAAGATTTTTCGTGCAGTAGAGCGTGGAATTGAGATTCCTGAGAATCTGGATGACCTGGTAATTCCGGAGGAAACAAAGAACAGTCCGGAAGAAGCGTCAGATGATATACCGGCTGCAGATCAAACCCGGGAATCAGGATCAGACTTAAAAGAGAATACGGTAACGCTGGATAAGACGAAGATTCAGTGATACAATAACGGAGCCGGGAAACATCCCGGCTCTTGTCAGTATTACGAGATATTAGGGTTAAAAGGTCAAAAAGCCATTCGTGCCTGCACGATAAGAATCATAAAATGGAGGAGATTTTATGTTTCAGATAGAAGAGGAACTGAAGAAGCTTCCGGGGAAACCGGGAGTTTATATTATGCACGGGGAGAAAGATGAGATCATCTATGTGGGAAAGGCCATAAGCCTGAAGAACAGAGTCCGGCAGTATTTCCAGAGCAGCCGAAACAAGGGTGCGAAGATAGAGCAGATGGTCACCCACATCACCAGATTTGAATATATTATCACGGATTCAGAACTGGAAGCTCTTGTTCTGGAGTGCAACCTGATCAAAGAACACAGACCGAAGTATAATACCATGCTCAAGGATGACAAGAGTTATCCTTTTATCAAAGTAACGGTTAATGAAGAATATCCAAGGGTTCTTTTTGCCAGAAGGATGAAAAAAGATAAGGCAAAGTATTTCGGACCATATACGAGTGCCGGGGCGGTAAAGGATGTGATTGAACTGGCACGTAAGCTCTATAAGGTACGTTCCTGCAACCGTGTACTTCCGCGTGACTGCAAAAAAGACCGCCCGTGCCTGTATTATCACATGAAGCAGTGTACTGCTCCCTGTCAGGGATATGTAAGCCCGGAAGAATATAAAAAAAATATCACGGAACTGCTGAAATTTCTCAATGGAGATTTTCAGGGTACCATAGATATGCTGACGGACAAAATGATGGCAGCATCAGAGGAAATGCGCTTTGAGGATGCGATGGAATACCGTGACCTGATCCGCAGTATCCAGAAAATCGGAGAACGCCAGAAGATCACAGGCTATGGCGAAGAGGACAAAGATATCATTGCGGTGGCAATGGATGAGAGCCCTGACCTGCGTGAACAGGATGCGGTTGTGCAGGTATTTTTTGTGCGTGACGGTAAGCTGATCGGACGTGAACATTTCTATCTGCGCGTAGCGCGTGGCGACACGAAAGCACAGGTATTGTCCAGTTTTATGAAACAGTTCTACGCAGGAACACCGTTTATCCCGCGTGAGATCATGTTGCAGAAAGAAATCGAAGATACGCAGATTATTGAGGAATGGCTTACCGCAAGAAGAAAGCAGCGTGTCTATATCCGTGTACCGAAGAAAGGCACCAAAGAGAAACTGGTGGAACTGGCGGAAGAGAATGCAAAGATGGTTCTGGATAAGGACAGAGAGCGGATCAAACGCGAAGAGGGCAGGACGATCGGTGCTGTCCATGAGGTGGAGGACTGGCTTGGTCTGTCAGGCATCAGGAGAATGGAGGCTTACGATATTTCCAATATCAGTGGTTTTGAATCCGTAGGCTCCATGGTTGTCTATGAAAAAGGCAGGCCGAAGCGCAGCGATTACCGCAAATTTAAGATCAAATGGGTACAGGGACCAAACGATTACGCGAGCATGGAAGAAGTACTTACCAGACGGTTCACCCATGAGGGCAAAGATGAGTTTGACAGCTTTTCCATTATGCCGGATCTGATCCTGATGGACGGCGGCCGGGGACAGGTGAATATTGCCCTGAAGGTGCTGGGAGAACTGGGGCTTGATATTCCGGTCTGTGGTATGGTCAAGGATGATCACCACAGGACACGGGGGCTGTATTACAATAATCTGGAGATTCCTGTTGATACCGGCAGTGAAGGATTCCGTCTGATCACCAGGATCCAGGACGAGGCACACCGTTTTGCCATCGAGTTTCATCGCTCCCTGCGAAGTAAAGAGCAGGTACACTCTTTGCTGGATGACATTCCGGGAATCGGAGATACCAGAAGGAAAGCACTGATGAGGAAATTTAAGTCCATTGAAAATATCAGGGATGCATCTCTGGAAGAACTGACGCAGACAGAAAGCATGAATGCCGCAAGTGCGCAGAAAGTATATGAATTCTTCCATGTA